>JAATGX010000269.1 GCA_015688915.1 Desulfuromonadales bacterium | reverse complement strand
TGGTAGCGACACGCCTGCCTGCTCACCTGGACGCCTTTCTGGTTATGGGCAGTGCCGGGGTGTAGGTGGCCAAAACTTGCGATGTACTCTTTTCGTAAAAGCCTGTATATGAATCCTCAGTTGATGATTGGCAACTGTGCTCACAGCCGCTATCGCAGGAGGAGAATTCCATGGCCTACAAGCCGCACGCCAACCGGAAGCCGAAACGGCAGCCAACCGACGGACCCATCCTGTCGTGGCAGATCCCGACTAACCCCGAGTCGCGATGGCCCGCGTTCGGCGCGGCCGTAGTGGTCATAGCCGGTCAGGCGTGGGTGGCCGCGAGCCTCTCGCTCAGGCCGGCCTGGCTGTTCCCGGTCATCTCGGCGGTCCTTTTGGTCGCCTCCGTGGCTGTCTATCTGCCCCAGCGGACGGAGCCCAGCCCGCTCATGCGTGCGCTCGGCGTGAGCCTCATCGGTGTGCTCGTCATCGCGAACGCCGTCAGTATGATCGAGCTTGTGCGCAACATCTTTGTCGGAGTGTCGGTGCTCAACCCGATCGGCCTGCTTCTTGTGGGAATCGTTTTGTGGATCGTTACTATTGCAATCTTCGCCCTCGTGTACTGGGAACTGGACGGCGATGGACCCGATATGCGTGCCGATGGCTACCGGGACTTCCCCGACCTCGTCTTCCCGCAGCAGCAATCCGACCAGAAAGGGCTGGCTCCCGCCAATTGGAAACCGACCTTCCCGGATTATGTGTATGTGTCGCTCACGGCCGCTACCGCGTTCTCGCCAACCGACACAATGCCCTATTCGAAGCGGGTCAAACTCGTCATGGGTGTTGAAAACGTCATGTCCCTGGCAATCATCGCGATGATCGTGGCCCGAGCCATCAATATCGCCCGAGGGTAGGGGTCCCATGGCTGCCCGACGTATCATTCATGACGATCAGATGAAGGCAGCGTAACCGCTTACAGTTTGATACGCCCTGTTCCGCGGCTCATCCTTCCACGGCTTGGCGTATCGTTTCCCGCGCCTCGGCCAGCGTATCCCCCGCACCATCCACCCAGTGGATGGCCACACCATGTTTCTCCATCCGGCGGAACCATGTTTCCTGGCGTTTGGCAAAGGCGTGGATGGCGCTGTTCAGCTTCTGGAACAGATCGTTACGCGTCAGCTCTCCCCTCAGGAAGGCCCCCGCAAAACGGTACTCCAGCCCGTAGTAATCCAGTCGTTCCCATGCTACCCCGTCTTCGTCGTGCAGTCGCCGCACCTCCTCGATCATGCCCGCCTCAAGCCGTTGACGGAGCCGTTCCGTGATCCGGCGCCGCAGTTCGGCACGCTCCCAGCGGATGCCGATCACCAGCGGCCGGATAGCGGGGAACGGTTCGCTCTTCTCCCGGTGGAGCATCTCGTGGCGGGCGATCTCGATGGCGCGGATGGTGCGGGTTCGGTCCGTCAGGTCGGTGCTGTTGTGCTGTCCCGGCCGCAGCTCCCGCAGCATGGCCGCCAGTTCCGCGTCATCACGTACGGCCAGTTCCGCCCGCAGACCCGCGTTTTCCGGCACCTCCACCAACCGGTAGCCGCGCAGGGCCGCATCCAGGTACAGGCCGCTGCCGCCGCAGAGGACCGGTAGCCGCCCCCGGGCCGCAATCTCCTCGAAGGCCCGGATAAACAGGCGCTGGAATGCGAAGACGCTGAACTCTCCACCCGGTTCCCGGATGTCGATCAGGTGGTACGGCATATCGCCATATTCGTTCAGGTCCTTGCCGGAGCCGATGTCCATGCCACGAAAGACCTGGCGCGAATCGGCCGATATGATCTCGCCGGCCCATTCACGGGCAAGAGCCACAGCCAGACGGGTTTTGCCCGAGGCGGTCGGGCCGAGGATGGTGAGGAGGTTGAAGGCGGCTGGGGTGGTCATGGGGGGGATAGTAGCAGAGTTCTCAGATTCGGCAAAGCTCCTTGCCGGTGCCGATGTCCATGCGTCGGAAGACTTTTCTGTTGTACATGGATTTTTCATCTGAAGGCGGAGAGCTAGCCGGCGCGCAGCTTTCTTGCACGACTGGTTGAGCGCGTGGTCAGGCGAGAAGGGGTTTCAATAAGACGCCCACTGACATACTTATGCAAAACACTTGCAATAAGCGTCTGATACGGAACTCCCTCTTCAATTGCCCTTTCCTGGATGTCCTTCAAATCTGGAGTGGAGAGCCTGATGTTCACACGCCGATCTTTGATAAATGTTTCGCGCGCCGCTGAACGGTACTTTTCAAGCTCAGATGTAGAGGTGATAGTCGATTTCATCTCCCCCTTTTCGTAAGCATCAAGTATTTCCTTTTCATAGGCATCAAGTTTCATTTTTTTCATAGTATCAGCTCCGTTGCAGGTAATCCCTCGTCGCCTTCCGGCTCGGGATTACCGTTTTCAGAAAATAGAATTCAGCTTCTTCCACAAAAGGCACCAGATAAACATAGCCTTCGAACACCACTACAAAAACAGATTGATTTGGATACGTTTCAGGATTTGGATGGGCGATGGTATCCAGCAGCCCATCTCCCTCAATGGCAAGCACAATTTGTTCAAAGGATATATCTCGTTCATTCTTCAGTTCTACGTTTTTTTGGTGATTCCATCGAAAATGCTTCATGAGTTACGATACCTTAAGGTGTGCCTTTTGTCATCAGTTTTTGTTTTTCCCTCGTATAACGGTGGCGAGCTCACCGGCGGCGAACGGAAGTTCCACAAGGCGCCCAAAGGATTTGGATTGATCTCGCCCCGATATCTATTCCCCGCGCAATGCCGCATGGAGTTTTTCCGCTGTTGCCCGGTTCATCGCCTCCACTGCCGCGATCTCCTCTACGCTTGCTTCCTTCAGCCGTTGCAGGCTGCCGAAATGGCGCAACAGGAGCGTGCGGCGCTTGGCACCGATGCCGGGGATCTGCTCGATGCCCGAGGCGATCCCCTGCTTGCCGCGTAGCGTGCGGTGGTATTCGATGGCGAAACGGTGCGCCTCGTCGCGGATGGCGGCCAGAAGCAACAACGGAGGGGAGCTCTGCCGCAGCGCCACCGGGTTTCGACGTCCCGGCAGGAAGACGCGCTCATCGCTTTTTGCAACGGCAACGGATTCCATATCACGGGCGGTACGGCTCTTGGCCAGGGAAACCAGGTCGAAGCGCCCGGTCAGCCCCAGCCCCGCGACGATCTCCTGGGTGGCATTCAACTGGCCGATGCCGCCGTCCACCACCACCAGGTCGGGCAGGCCGATCTTCTCCACGGCATCGGGCCGGAAACGGCGGGCAAAAACCTCGGCCAGCATGGCGAAATCGTCCTGCCCCTCCACGTCACGGATGCGGTAGCGGCGGTAGGCGGCCTTGTCCGGTTTGCCGTCCGCGAAGACCACGCCGCTTCCCACGGAGTGGCGCCCCTGGATGGTGGAGATATCGTAGCATTCGATCCGGTGCGGCAGGCGCTCCAGATGCAGCCGTTTCTGTAGTTCCTCCAGGATGGCCCGGGCCGATGCCGCCGCTTCGTCCCGCTCCCGCAGGGCGGCCGCGGCGTTCTTGCAGGCCAGTTCCACCAGTTCCCGCTTGGTGCCCCGCAACGGGCGGCCGATGGCAACCTTTTTCCCCTTTGTCTCGCCCAGCACCTCGGCCAGGGCCGGGGCATCCTCAATCTCCAGCGGCAGCAGGATCTCTTCGGGGATAAAGGTGCCGCCGGTGTAATATTGGCGCAGGCACGCGGCCAGTCCCTCGCTGTCGTCCAGTTCCCAGGCCAGCCCGAACAGGCGGCTACCGGTCAGGACCCCGCCCCGAATAAACAGGAGCGCCAGTTCCAGCCGGGACCCGTCCCGGTAAAATCCGACCACGTCCCTGTCGCCGCCGGCCATGACCATCTTCTGTTTCTCCACCGTGAGCTCGATGGAACGGAGCAGGTTGCGCCAGCGGGCCGCCTCCTCGTAGCGCAGTTCCTCGGCCGCTTCGACCATGCGCCGTTTGAACTCCGCCACCAGTTGCCGGCTGCGTCCCTCCAGGAACAGCATGGCCCCCGACACCAGTGTCGTGTAATCACCGGCGGAGATCAGGCCGTGGCAGGGGGCGCTGCATTGGCCGATCTGGTGATAGAGGCAGGGACGCTTGCGGGCCGTGCAGCTTTTGAGCGGATAGTGGCGCAGGGGGAACATGCGCTGGATCTGGCGCAGTACCTCGCGCGCGGCCGAGGCCGAGGAATAGGGGCCAAAGTAGCGGGCTCCGTCCCGGGGGATCTTGCGCACGATGGTGAAGCGGGGAAACTCCTCGGCCGGGTCGAGGCGCAGGGAGAAATAGGTCTTGTCGTCTTTCAGGTCCAGGTTGTACCGGGGGCGGTGCTGCTTGATGAGGGTGTTTTCCAGCAGCAGCGCCTCTTTCTCGGTGTCGGTCAGCAGCACCTCGATATCAACGACCCTGGCCAGCAGAAACTTGACGTGGTAGCGGCCGTCGCCCGAGGCGCCGAAATAGGTGCGCACCCGCTGGCGCAGGTTGCGGGCCTTGCCGATGTAGATGATCGTGCCCGCTGCGTCCCGCATCAGGTACACGCCGGGCGAGGTGGGCAACTGCCGTATTTTATCCTCCAGGCTCATGGCGTCCATAGTACCTGCTTGCGGTGCGAATGAAAAGCCTCTCTTTTGAACGATGCGAAGCACAAATCCCACCCGCTGAACTAGGTTCGGAGGGATTTCCAGGAAAACGGCCAAACCCTTTAAAAACCTTTTCTTCCGTTGACAAGAACATGGAGAGGTGTTATGTAAAATGCATTTTATCCGACATTTCTCCACTCTCCGTGCGCCGTTTGTCAAGTGCCGGCCCAGAAGAGGTTTACTACCGTGATTTCACTGAAATTATGCCGCATCATCCTGATCCGCACGTTCATTGCAGTGGTCATAATTTCATCGCTTCTGGTTCCTCCGGGGTTCTGCCAGGAAACGGAAGACTCCCAGATATTCATCTCCGGTTTCAACGCCTACCAGCAGAAGGATTACGCCACTGCCATCGAAAAGCTGAACGAGGTGCTGAACAAGTACCCCGACACCTCCCTGCGCGACATGGCTCTCTTCTGGCTCTCCCGTTCGTATTTCCAGAACGGGAACCAGCGGGATGCCGCCCGCACCATGTCCCAGTTCTCCAAGGAATATCCCGATAACCCCCTCAAAAATACCGTTGGCGACGATATCCTCGAACTGGTGGCGCGTTACGAGAAGGGCGAAAAACTGCCGGAGGGGACACCAGCCGGGATGGCCGCCGCGGAAACCGCCCGGAAGGCCAAGGCGGAACAGGAACGTCTGGCTCAACTCCAGGCCGAGCAACAGCGCCTGGAGGCTGCCCGGCAGGAAAAGGAACGGATAGCCGCGGCCAAGGTGGAACAGGAACGCCAGGCACGGGAACAGGCTGAGAAAGACCGCGTGGCGGCCGTCCAGGCGGAACAGGACCGACTGGCTGCCCGGAAGGCCGAACTGGAACGCCAGGCCCAGGAGAAGGCGGTCCAGGAAAAAGATCGGGCAGCCCTGGCGGAACAACAGCGCGTGGCAGCCGCCAAGGCCGAGCAGGAACGCACGGCAGCCGAGCAGGCTGAGAAGGAACGTCTTGCGGCGGCAAAAGCCGAGCAGGACCGGATAGCCGCACGAAAGGCCGAAGAAGAACGCCAGAAAGCCGAGGCCGCACGCCTCAAACAGCAGCAGGAACGCCTCGCTGCCGAGAAGGCGGCCGCATCGGCCGAAACCGCCCGCCTGGCTGCTGCCAGGAAAGAGCAGGAACAGGCTGCTGCTGCCCGGATGGAAAAGCTGCGTCAGGCCAAACAGCGTGAAGCGGAGGAGAAGGCCCGCGCCGAAAAGGCTGGCTTGCGCGAGAAGGCCATTGCCCAGTACAAGTCGATTATCGAGAACTATCCCGACAGCACGGCAGCCGATACCGCCGTGGCCAAGCTTAAGGACCTGGGCATTACCGTGGCGGTTCCGCCCAAGTGGGCCGAGAAGCCCGAGGAGCAGTTGGAGAATGACCAGGTGCTGAAGCTCCAGGTGGCGCAGTTCGCGGGTTTTGAATTCAACCTGAAGGCCCGTCCCCAGGCCTATGATGTGGCCCGCCGCATCAGTGTGCCGTTCGAGATAACCAACCGGGGCAACGGCACGGACTCGTTCCAGTTGGAATCGGGCTTCCCCGCGGAGTTCAAGGCCGGTTTCGCCCCGGCGGCGGCGCCCGATCAGCCCATTGTCCAGACGCCGTCCATTGGCCCCGGCGAAAGCTTCAAGGGGTTCGTGACCCTGACGATCCCTGCATCCAGTATCGACGGTTTGCGGATCAGTCATCCGATCAAGGCCTCTTCCCGTTTCATGGGTGAGGCCAGCCAGTCCCGCGAGGTTGCCCTGATCGCGGCGGCGCCTTTGCTGCGCGCCGTGCTGAAGACCGACAAGACCCAGCCGGGGCCGGGTGAAAAGATCGGCTACCGGGTTGCCCTGCTCAACGTCGGCTCAACGGCGGCGCAGAACGTCACCTTCCGTCTGAACTTCCCGCCTCAATTCGAGCCGCTTGATTATGCCGCGGCCGGTTTCAAGCAGGAATCGAAGTCCGTGCTCACCCTTGACGGCATACAGGTCAAGCCTGGTGAAAACAAGGAATTTACCGTCACCTTCCAACTCAAGGACGATTCCCTGGCCGGCCAGGAACTGCTCTGCCGTGCCGAACTGATCAACAATCCCCTGAAGACCAGAACCGCATTCATCTCCAATGCATCCTACGTCAAGCCCCAGCACGGCATTGCGATCCGCTCCGACGCCGACCGGATCATGGTCATCCCCGGTCAGACCGTCACCATTCCGTTCGTTGTGACCAATACCGGCAACGTACGTGAGAAATTCAAGGTGGCATCCCTCGTCAAAGGTGCCCAGCCGGCGGTCATCTTCCATGACGTGAATCGCGATGGCGTCAGACAGGCCAACGAACCGGCCATTACGGAGATCGGTCCGCTGGGGCCAAAGGAAGAGGCCAGCATCGTCGCGGAGATCAAAACCCCGCGTAATGCCTCCGATGGCACCGAAGGGAGTGCCCAGGTTTCTCTCAGCTCCGAAGGAGACGCGTTACGCACGGCAACCGCTTCGACCCGCATGATCTACTCCCGTCCGGTGTTGCAGATGGCCATGGTCGGCCGCGACGAACGGCCCCGGCCGGGCGAGATCGCCTCATTCGATCTGACCATTGCGAACAATGGTTCCAACATCGCCCGTGTGGTGGAGTTGCAAAGCACCTGGCCCGAACTGCTTGAGCTGATTGCGGCCGAACCGGCCAACACCTCGGTCAACGCCGGAAACATCCTCTGGAAATTTGACGAGCTTGGCGCCGGTGAGAAGCGCACCATCAAGGTGTCGTTCATGGTCAAGCGGGGTACGGGCGTGGGTACGAACATCCGGGTCAGGAATGTCCTGAAATACGAAGATCAACTGGGGAACAGGTACTGATATGACGCGATATGCATACGGTACTGCCATGGCCTTGCTGTTTTTATCCCTTGTTCCGCAGGCCTGGGGCCAGCAATACTTCCTCTACTCGCCAAAGCCGGTGGCTCCCGAGGAATCGAAACAGGCCAAGGACGGCATCCTGGTGCGCGAAGTGGCGGTCCGGAGGGGGGATACACTCTACCGGATATCCCGCAAATTCAGCGGTCACGGCATGTATTACCCGCAAATCCTGCTTTTCAACGACATAAAGAACCCGAACCTGATCCAGGTAGGTGACACCCTTAAAGTCCCTGTTGCCGGGGAACGTGCGGTGGATGAGGAGAGCGTGGCTCCGGTGCGCGGGAAAAAAACCGCCGGCCGGAAGCAGAAAGCGGCTCGTAAACAGCAGGCCGTAACCCGAAACCAACCTGCCGAGACCACGCCGGCGACCGGGCAGCTCACGGAACGTTCGCCCAGCGAATTGAAACCGGCGGGTAAAGGCAGGAAGAAGGAAGTCAGGAAGCCCCCGGTTGTCCCGGCGGCGACCAAACCCGCTCCTGTCCCCAAACAGGCCCAGCGGCCGGTCAGCGCGGATTCGGCGGCCGGTCAGCGGCTGTTCGAGCAGGCCATCAAGGCCTATCGCCAGGATGACTGCCGCACTGCGCTGGACCTGTTCGACCGCTTCCTGGCCACCTATCCGGCCTCTCCCCAGGCAGCCGATGCCAGCCTTTACAAGGCCGAGTGTTATATGAAACTGTCCCGTTAGCATCCGGCCGGGTTGTCGCGTAAAAAAAGCCCCGCTTTCTGATGAAAGCGGGGCTTTTGCGTCGTGCGGTGCCAGGTTCGTGCCGCGTCACTGCCAGGTCAGTACAAAGGCCCGGATCGTACCTCCATGCTCGTCACGATAATAGACCACCTTGAGGTTATCCGCCACCTGTCCCCGCTGGATTTCGTACCCTTCCTTCTTTTCGGACGCCCCCAGGACAAAGGCCGGATGTTTGCTGACCTGTCGCAACACCGCCTTCATGAAGGATTCGGGTACGCCCTTGCCGCCACGGTCGATGACCTGGAGCGCCTTGATGGAAGTCCCTTCACGAAAGATCCTGAATTCGGTGGAGTGCCCCTTGTAGCGCTCCCAGCCCGGATTGGCCGCGCCATAGCCCTTGTCGAGCCCCGCGCGGGGGATAAAATCGGGCACCTCCGTGAGGCGGCCGGCGGCTGGGGCGACCTTGGACCCGCGGTTTTCGGCAATGGCCGCTATGACGGCCTGGTCGCCCGATTGCGTGGCGGTTCCCGCGGCGGGAGGTCGTCCGGCGGGTTTCTGGCTCCCGGCCGGCGTTGGCGCGGCAGAAAGCGGGGCGTTTGCCTGATTCGTCGGCAGTGTGGCGGCCGCCGGTTGTGCCGGAGTCAGTTCGACCTTTGCAGCCTGTTGCGATCTGCGATGTTGGAGCACGGTGACGATAATGACCGCGACCAGTACCGGTGCGAACCAGAGCAGGAACGTGGTCCGTTTTGAACGGTTTGGCTCCGATTCGACGGACTCGATCTCCCCGCGGTCCCAGGAGTGCATGTCCCCAACCGGAGAATCGCCGCCGACCGGTGCCGCCGGTTGCATGTCGTTGACGGCGCTGTCGAAGGAGCTGGTGAACTCGGAATAGACCGAGACCCGAGACCGTGGGGCATAGGTAACCCCCTGCTCTTCCAGGGACGGTTCACTCCCCTCGGGGATCTGCGGCAGGGCGAGCGGAGCCGGGGCTTCGGGCGGCAGCGACGGGACGGGACGCTGCCCGGTGCCGCCATCGCCTGCGTCGGGCTCCGGGTCCGGTTCTGCCGTATTTGTCGCCTGCCGGGGCGGGGACGATGGGGGGGATGTTTCAGTGGCCGACGTTCCCGGCTTGCTCTTGGCTCCCGGGTCGGCGACCATGTTACGGATGGCCGCGGACAGCGCGGCATCGTCCAAGGATGTATCGAGATGGCCCTGATAGAGGGCAAGGACCTCGCCGCTGACCTGCTCGGGCGGGCTGAGCAGCACAAAACGGGAGCGCTTTCTTCCCAGTTGTTTTTTGAGGTGTTTCAGCAGGATGTCGGCGGACAGTCCGGACAGGTGGGTCTGAACAAAGACTATGGCCGGCTTGTCGGCAACAATCTCCTCGCCCCCCCGCTCAAGGCTGTTCACCATGCGCAGATGGACATGCGCCTCGTCCGCCAGGTGTGAAAATATCTTCATCAGACGAGGAACGTCGGTAATCAGCAGTACATTCGTCACGTATGTCCTCCTGGGGTGGATGGGGCATTGTACGGCATGAACCTGTTGTTATCAACAGGTTTATTAAAACGGTCTTGCGCTTCGCACCGCTTATCATGTATCGTAACACACTTACACAAATGCCTGAAAGAAGGGGAACATCAATGCTGGACGCGCTCAGTATCGATGAGCTGAGATCAATAGTGGGGGCGGAGAATGTCGTTACCGAGCGGCAGGATCTGCTCTGTTATTCCTATGACGCCACCCAGATGGAATATCTGCCCGACGCGGTCGTTCATCCGGCCAATGCGGAAGAGGTCGCCGCCGTTCTCCGCCTGGCCAATCGTCGCGGTTTCCCGGTCTTTCCCCGGGGCGCGGGGAGCGGATTCTCGGGCGGGGCGCTCCCCAAGGCGGGCGGCGTCGTGCTGGTAACCACCCGCATGAACCGCATCCTGCGCATCGACACCGAGAACCTGGTTGCCGAGGTCGAGCCGGGGGTCGTTACCGCACAGTTCCAGGAAGCCGTCGAGAAACTGGGGCTTTTCTATCCACCCGATCCGGCCTCGCTCAAATTCTCCACCCTGGGGGGGAACGTGGCCGAAAACGCCGGCGGACCCCGGGCGGTGAAGTACGGGTGCACCAAGGATTTCGTCATGGGGCTGGAGGTGGTGCTCCCCACCGGCACCATCATCCGCACGGGCGGCGAGACCTACAAGGGGGTGGTGGGGTACGACCTGACCAAGCTGGTGTGCGGCAGCGAAGGGACCCTGGGCATCATCACCAAGATCATCTTCAAGCTGCTCCCCTTCCCGGACGCCAAGAAAACCATGCTGACCATCTTCGATTCCATCGACGGCGCGGCCAAGGCGGTTTCGGCCATCATCGGCGCCAAGATCATACCGACCACGTTGGAATTCATGGACTACGCCACCCTGCAGTGCGTGGAACGGCGCTTCAGCCTGGGCATCCCCCCGGAGGGGAGGGCCGTGCTGTTGATCGAGGTGGACGGCGACCGGGACCTGATCGAGAAACAGGCGCAGCAGATCCGGGACATCATCACGCCGCTCGGCCTCGTGCAATTCAGGGCGGCCGGTGATGCCGCCGAGTCGGAGCAACTCTGGCGGATACGGCGCCTGGTGTCTCCTTCACTGCGGGACGTGAACCCGACCAAGTATAATGAGGACATCGTGGTGCCGCGCAGCAAGGTGCCGGATGTCATCAGAAGGATCGAAAAGATCCAGCAAGCCTACGCAATACCGATCGTCAACTTCGGTCATGCCGGCGACGGCAATATCCATGTCAACATCATGATCGACAAGGAC
>JAATGX010000278.1 GCA_015688915.1 Desulfuromonadales bacterium | reverse complement strand
TTTTCTGACCGCATGCGCATGACGGTTTGGCAACCACACTAAAATATTTCATAAAATCCATGAGTTCCGAGCTTGTGTACCTTCATGAGATTTGTCGAGCCGCGTGTTTCAATGGGAATACCCATGGTGATTACAACATGGTCCCCGTTATGAAAGCCCGAGGCCAATAGCTTCTTCTCCACTTCATGAATCTGTTGATCGGTGTTTTCCATGATCCCAACGCTGGTACAAAACACGCCCCAGTAGATCGACAACCTGCGATGGATCTCCGGAGAGGCAGTGAATGCGATGATCTGGGTAGAGGGACGAAACGCCGATATCAGGGCAGCGGTGCCGCCGGATCGGGTAAACACCACGATCGCCTTTGCTTTTATCGTAGCAGCGGTCCGGCAGGATGATTCGGCAACCGCCTGGGCCGTTGTCGTCGATGCACCGAACTTGCCATCGACAACAGGCAAGTCCGCATTCTCCACATCCTTGGCAATGCGGTCCATCGTTTCTACCGACTCTATGGGGAAATCGCCTGATGCCGTTTCGGCGGAGAGCATGATAGCGTCAGTGCCGTCGATAATCGCATTGGCTACGTCGGACGTTTCGGCCCTGGTTGGACGAGGGTTGCGAATCATGGAGTCCAGCATCTGGGTTGCGGTTATGACCGGCTTGCCGGCCCTGTTACAAGCTTGAATGATCTTTTTCTGATAAATAGGTACTTTTTCCGGCTCAATCTCGACTCCCAGGTCGCCGCGCGCCACCATAACCGCGTCAGTAACTTCCAGGATCTTCTTGAAATTACGCAACGCCTCGGGTTTCTCGATTTTGGCTACAACCGGAGTATCTTTTCCTTTAGCTGCAATAAGACTTTTAATTTCTTCTATATCCTCAGCGGTGCGTACAAAAGAAAGCGCAATAAAATCGACGTCGGCTTCGAGCGCAAAATCGAGATCGATCAAATCCTTTTCGGTCAGACAGGGTGCCGAAACATTCACTCCCGGGAGATTGATTCCCTTGTTATTTTTAAGCAGACCGCCCGTAACAACCAGGCAGCGCACGCGCTCCCCTTCGAGGGCGACGACTTTCAACTCCAATAACCCGTCATCCAGCAGAATTCTCGAACCGGGTTGGACATCGTGGGGCAAAGAGCGGTAAATCGTCGGAATGATGCCAGCGCTGCCCAGCACGTCGTCGGTGGTAATGACAACCTCTTGCCCCTTGACAAGCATCATCCCCTCGCCCGCCATTTTACCGGTCCTGATCTTCGGCCCCTGAAGATCCGCGAGAATACCGGCCTGGCGGCCCAACGTATCCGACATCTGCCGGATAGTGTGGATCAACTCCAGCTTCTGAGCGTTTTCTCCATGGGAAAAATTCAGCCGGAATATGTCAACACCGGCATTCATCAACTTCCGGATCATTTTCGGCGACGAACTCACCGGGCCTACGGTTGCCACAATTTTGGTCTTGCGGGTTGATCTTGGCATGCAAACTCCCTTACGAATGATTATGTTTGACGAAATTGAGCGTACCGCCCGCCAGCAGTTCCCGGCGCTGACGCTCCGAGACGTCCAGCAGCGCGATGATCTCTTTCCCGTTGACACTGACCGGGACTTCAGTTGCGCCCTCCTCCACCAGCCGGCGTATATGGGGGATTGAGATCGTGTCCCCCTGTTTGATGAGGTCATAGTCGGCCGGGGTCTTGAATATGAGCGGCAGGATGCCGAAGTTCACCAGGTTGGCCTTATGGATGCGGGCGAAGCCTTTGGTGATCTTGGCGCGGATACCCAGGTAGCGCGGGGCGATGGCGGCATGTTCCCGGGATGAGCCCTGGCCGTAGTTCTCGCCGCCAACGACAATTCCGTTGCCCGCAGCCTTTGCCCTGGCCGGAAAATCGGCATCCACCTGTTGGAAGACATGCTCGCTTATGGCCGGAATGTTGCTGCGCAGTGGCAGCACCTCGTTGCCGGCCGGCATGATGTGGTCAGTTGTGATGTTATCCCCCACCTTGAGAACCACCGTGGCCTGCAACGTGTCGGGCAACGCCTCGAATTCCGGGAAGGGTACGATGTTCGGACCGGTTACGATCTCTACCTTGGTGGTATCTTCCAGCGGAAAGATGATGCTGGAGTCGTCCACCAGGTACTTTGCCGGGTTCTGCACCGCGGGATACGCCTTGATTGCACCCAGCTTGCGCGGGTCGGTGATCACCCCGAAAATACCCGCCGCAGCGGCGGTCTCGGGCGAGCAGAGATAGACCTTGTCCCCTTTCGTGCCGCTTCGGCCGGGGAAGTTGCGCGGAAAGGTGCGGAGCGAAACCTGGTTGGTGCCCGGCGCCTGTCCCATGCCGATGCATCCCAGGCAACCGGACTGGTGGATGGTGGCGCCGGCCATGAGCAGGGAGACGATCCCGCCCTGATCGGCCACGTTTTCCAGCGCCTGACGGCTGCCCGGATTGATGTGGAACGCAAGCTGCTGGGCTATGCGCTGCCCCTCCAGGATGCGGCAGACCGTCATCAGGTCACGGAACGAGGAGTTGACCGAACTGCCCACCAGCACCTGATCAACCTTGACCCCTTCCACCTCCGCCACCCTCACCACATTGTCCGGTGACGAGGGACAGGCGATCAGCGGCTCCAAGGTCGAGAGGTCGATCTCGTCATACTCGTCGTAGGTCGCCCCTTCGTCGGCGGCCAGGGCCTGCCACGCCGCGCCCCTCCCCTGGGACACGAGAAATTCCCGGGTCCGCTCATCCGAAGGGAACAGGGAGGAGGTGGCGCCCAGTTCCGCCCCCATGTTGCCGATGGTTGCCCGGTCCGTGGCCGACAGGGTCGTCACGCCGGGCCCGAAATATTCGATGATCTTGCCGACGACCCCCTTGACCGTGTGGCGGCGTAACATTTCAAGAATGACATCCTTGCCTGAAACCCAGTCCGGCAGCTTGCCCACCAGCTTGACCCCCATGACCTTGGGGCACGGAAGATAGAAGGGGTGCCCGGCCATGGCCAGGGACACATCCAGCCCCCCGGCGCCGATGGCGATCATGGAGAGCCCGGCCGCCGTGGGGGTATGGGAATCCGCCCCCAGCAGGATCTTGCCCGGCACGCCGAAGCGCTCCAGATGCACTTGGTGGGAAACACCATTACCCGGCTTGGACAGGTGCACGCCGAATTTCATGGCCGCACTGGTCAGAAAGGCATGGTCGTCGGCATTCTTGTAATCGGTTTGCAGCAGGTTGTGGTCGATGTACTGGGCCGCCAAGTCCACCTTGACCCGGGGGATACCCATGGCGATGAACTCCAGCATGGCCATGGTACCGGTGGCGTCCTGCAGCAGGGTGTGGTCGATCTTGATCGCGATTTCTTTTCCGGGAACAAGCTCGCCCTCGATGAGATGGGCTTCCAGGATCTTGGTGGCAAGGCTTTTGGGCATGTTCGACACCTCCTTTTAATTTGCTCTCAGTATACCGCAATTCGAGATAGTTTCTTCGTTGCGACTTCATTCTTCGTCATGAAGTTCTGCCTCGTAACGTACAACCCTCCCGTACATAATCGGTCAAGCACGAACCGGCCAGGCCCCAGCGTCACCAGGCAGTGCTTTATGCCAAGTGAAATACATATCTCAGTTACGGGCAAAAAACAAGAAAAGGCGAGGGAAACTCCCCCGCCTTTTCTTGCGAACAACGTCAAACCAGACAATTAGAAGCGGTAACCCACCCCAATGCCGAAGAGATGAGGATTGAGGTCGAGGTTATATTTGTCGCCGCCGATTTTGACCTTGGTATCGGCATTGATATATTTGTAGTCAATGTTGAAATAGAGGTTGTCCTTGATCCTGATATCGGTGCCGGCCTGGGCGGCCCAACCGACGCTGTTGTCGATGCTGAAGCTCTTGTCGCCATTCAGTCTGGAGTTGAAAGGGAAGGTGACGTTCAAACCAAAACCGACGTACGGGCTGACCAGATCACCGGCCAGAGGGTGGTATTTCACCGTCAGTGTGGGAGGAAGCAGCCACGTGGAACCCGCGAATGAGCCATTGATCTTGATGTCGTTCCTGGTGACCCCGGCTATCAGTTCCGTGGACAACTTCTTCAGGAAGAAGTATTCCAAGTCAAGTTCGGGAATGACGTCGTCACTGACTTTGGCATTTGCCGCGCTGAGCTTGTTATCGAACGATTCAGCAGGCATGACGTAAATCGCCCTGATGCGAACCCCGAATTTCTTGTAATCGTCCTCAGCGTGAACCATGGCAGCCAAACCAAGAGACAAAACCAGCGCCGCACAACACCAATACATTCTTTTCATCTTCGACTCCTCTCCCCAGACAATTGAATTTTTGAGAGATGCCTCTCAAATATGAATGCCGTTGAAAACAGGTCAAAATAGATAGACTTTATCCGGGATATAAACGAGTTGCTTGGTCTCTTATTGCTGAAAATTTGACCTACGTCAAGAAATATATTCCGACAAATCAAAAATAATTTTACAAAAACAAACGGGATACCACCTTTCGGTAATATCCCATTTATGAATCAACAGGTTATCTCAACTGCTCACAATATGCACCACAAAGAAAAGCTGCAATCACCTCACAGCGGCATCAACCGCCTTGAGGGTCTTGAGCAATGTCGGCAACTCGCTGAGAGGAATGGAATTGGGACCATCGCACAGGGCCTGGTCCGGGTCTTCGTGGACCTCCATGAAGATGCCGTCGATCCCGGTGGCTACGGCCGCGCGGGAAAGATATTCCACAAACTCCCGCTGGCCGCCGGAGCTTTCGCCCTGGCCGCCCGGAAGCTGTACGCTGTGGGTGGCGTCAAAGACCACCGGATAGCCGGTGGAACGCATGATCGGAAAACTGCGCATGTCCACCACAAGGTTGTTGTAACCGAATGAGACGCCCCGTTCGGTGAGGGTGATATTCTCGTTGCCCGATGCCGCAAGTTTGCCGGCCACGTTCTTCATATCCCAGGGGGCCAGAAACTGCCCCTTCTTGACGTTGATCACCCGCCCGCTTTTGGCGGCCGCCACCAGCAGGTCGGTCTGGCGGCAGAGGAAAGCCGGGATCTGCAGCACATCCAGCACCTCGGCCGCGGGTGCGACTTGTTCGATGGAATGGATGTCGGACAACACCGGCAGACCGAGCGACTGTTTGACCTTGGCCAGTATCCGCAAGCCCTCCTTCATGCCCGGTCCGCGGAACGAGCCGATGGAGGTGCGGTTGGCCTTGTCGTAGGACGCCTTGAAGACCAGGGGAATGGAAAGTCCGTTGCAGATGGCCATCAGCCGCTCGGCATGGCGCAGCGTCGCCTCTTCGGACTCGATGACGCACGGCCCGGCAATCAGCACCAACGGCCGGTTGCCGCCGATCTTCACCCCTCCGATGACAATTTCACGGGTCATGGCTTACCTCGCGTTACGGTTGCGGTGGGCCAGTGCGGCACCGACAAAGGCCCGGAAAAGGGGATGGGGAACCAGCGGCTTGGACTTGAATTCGGGATGGAACTG
>JAATGX010000186.1 GCA_015688915.1 Desulfuromonadales bacterium | reverse complement strand
GCCGGATAGCGGCACTCCGGCAATGCTGACCGTACAGGAGAACAGGTCGTCCGGCCCCCGGAACGTCAGGGACGCCGCCTGCCGCCGGATCCGCTCCGCAACCCGGTAGGCGCCCTGTTGATCGGCATCCGGCAGCAGGAGTGCAAAGGAATCGGCCTCGACTCGCCCCAGAATGTCGGTCTCCCGCATCTGCGTGCGGCAGACCTGGGCAACGCGCCGCAGGACTTCATCGCCGACCGGATGACCGTGGTGATGGTTCACCCTGCTGAGGCGATCGATATCCAGCACGAGCAGGGCAAGGGGCCGTGTATAGCGCTGGGCCAGGGAGATCTCCCGGTTTCCCAGCTTCATCAGCATCCGCCGGTTGTAGGTTCCGGTCAGGTTGTCCAGGATCGCGTAATAATAGAGTTCTTCGTCCAGTTCTTTCTGGCGGGTGATGTCCTGCTTTACCGCCGCATAATGGACAATGGCGGAATCCGCATCGAGAATGGGCGATATGCGCAGATGTTCCCAGTAATGGCTGCCGTCCTTGCGCCGGTTGCACAACTCGCCGTTCCATTCATACCCGCTGCTGATCGTGCTCCAGAGACTGGCGTGCACCTCCGGCTTTGTCCTGTCCGTCTTGAAGATACGCGGATTTTGTCCGACAATCTCCCCGACGTCATACCCGGTAAGCTCGCGGACCTTCTCGCTGACATACTTGATGGTGCCGTGGGGATCGGTGATCATGATCAGGCTGGGGCTGTGATTGATGGCGGAAAAGAACTTGGCCACCTGCAATTCTTTTTTCATCCGGAGCGCCAGATCCTGGGCCGTCATGACCAGGTAGCGCTCCCCGTCGCGGGCGATGGTCATCATGGCGCAATGAAACCAGACATCCCTTCCGGTCGGGGCAATGATCTTGAAATCGCCGGAACGTTCCTCGCCGGACCCGAGCACCTCTTCAGCCATCTCCAGCAGGCCGGATCCGAGCCAGTCGTCGAGTTTCCGGAAATTGCGGCCATACACCGTCTGCTCCGGGGCGCCCATCAGCCGGCCCATCGCCTCATTGCGCAGGATACATTCGCCGCTGCTGCGGTACACGGCAATGGCCACCGTTGCCGAGCCGACAACCAGGCGGTTCAGGTCGAGCACCTGGGCCAGGTCATTGTCGGCGGGAGATGTGGCCAGTTTGAAGCCCTCGGCAAAACGGTACGTCCCGGTGTCGCGATCGAAATAGATCGGGTATCCCGATGCCTGGAGGTTTTCCAGGTAACGGTAGACTGAGCGTTCGGCTACATTCAGGTCGTGTGCGAGTGTTCCGATGGTGACCCGCTCGTTGTTGTTCAGTTTTCGTAAAATAGTCGTCAATGCATCTATTTTTCTGCGGTATTTATAGGTCATACCAGCCTGTTGTCATCCATTTCATTCAATGTGAGCGTTTCACCTGTGTATAGCAGATGTCTCTGACATATGCCTGTCAGGGTAAAAAATGAATGTTGTTTTTTCTTATTCGGAATGGGAAAAAAGCGAGAGCAAACAGGGGGCGTGGTCGGCCGATACCCGTGGCAGGCGGATCGGCGGAGTGGGGAAGGGAGTTATCTGGCGCCTCCGCTCGTCAATCCGGCCAGGGTGAAGCTGACGTGAAAGGCCGTGTTGCCGGGACGGTCGACGAGTGCGAGATTGATGCTCCAGCACTTTTGCTGGTACTCGACGGAGTAGACCGACTCGAGAATGCCCGGACGGTCGAATGAATAGCGGGTGGTATAGCCAAACGTCCATGGTCTGAACACCTTGGTGGACAGGCGTCCTTCCAGGTATTCCACCTCGTTGCGCGACATGCGGTAACTGACGCCGACGGCGTTGCCCCGTTTGTCATCGAACTCAACCCCGGGGTCCACACTGGAGATGCGCCCGTCATGGACGTTGTAACGGCCATCCAGGGTCAGCCTGAACTTGGGGGTCAGCCAGGTGTCGGATTCCAGGATGACATCCGTCCAGGGACGGTTCGCATCGACCAGGGTCAGCAGGTCGCGCCTCGTGCCCTCAAAACTGTAGCTCTGCGAGAGCTTCACGCGCATCAGGTCACGGTATTCGGTTGTCTCCCCATTCTGATATTTCCCCCCCAGATGGCTGGTCAACGAGTAGGTCGCCATATTTTGCCATGCCAGGCGGTCTCCGTAATCATAGAACGGATGCCGCGTCTGGTCCTGATTCGGCGTATAGCCGTAGCTCACCTCCGGCACCAGTTCGTGGCGCAGCTTTTTGAGGTTGTCGCCGTTGACCGTGTACACCCTGCTGAGGGAGGTGGAGACACGGGCGCCCACCTCCGGTACCAGATCGCCGTCGCTTGACCGTATCCCGCTGCCGGCCGGGATATTGTCGTTGCCGTAGGCCCGCAGATGGACGCCGGCAAAGGCGGTCGCGTTGATATATTCGGGCAGGGTTGTTACCAGGGTCAGGCGCGGGAAGGTCTGCAGGCGCTGGCCGGTGGGCCCGTCACTCTGGTAGAAATTGGCCGCGCTGGCATCCATGTCGAAGTAGAGCGGTGTGGATGCGATCTGCTGGCGGACCGTCGCCAGGCTGATCTCGGGCAGTGTTTGCAGGGTGTGGCTGTTGTCCTGCGCGTAATAATCCTGGCTGTTGCGCATATAGACTGTCAGGGCGTTGTTTTGCCATGTCTTCAGGAAATTGACGGTTGAGTCGTTGGATTGGCGGTTGTAGTCGCCGCTCCGTTCGCCGAAGTCACTCAGAAAGGTGCGGTCGCTGGTCTCGTTGATGGCCATGCGCAGGTTCATGTCCGGGGAGAAGATCTCCTTGTGGCTCTGGGTGATCTGTCCGCGCCAATGGTCATCGCGCAGGTCGTAGATCAGGTAGCCGCCGGCAGAGCCTTCGCTGCCCCGTTTGCGGGCATAACGGTACTCGCCGCCGATCCCGACGCCGCGCGTGGTCTGGATATCCAGATCGAGCGTCGCATCCTGGTTGGGGGCGATGGCCCAGTAGAACGGGATGTCAACCTCGGCGCCACGGGTGTTGGAGTAGCCGAGACGGGGAAAGAGGAGTCCGGACCTGCGGTCGCGCACAACAGGGAAGGCGGCCCAGGGGAGGTAGAGGACCGGCACGTCCTGGACGTAAAAGATGATGTTTTTGCCGATGGCATAGCCCAGCAGATTTACCTTCAATTCTTCGGCACCGAATTTCCAGCTCGGGTCCGGGAGGTCGCAGGTGGTCAGTTCGGTCTTGTCCAGCACCAGGTTGTTATCGTCCACCCTGGTGATCTTTTTGCCGCTGAAGGTGAAGTTCCCCTGGCCCGGGGCCGAAACCATCGTCCCGTTTTCCAGCTCCCCCTTGCCGGTTGCCACATCAAAGGAGAATCTGGTGCCGCGCATGACGTTGTCATCCTTGGTCATGACAACATTGCCGGTGGCGACCAGCCTCCCGTCCTTCCGCCCGTAGGTGGCCTGGTCGGAGTTGAGGGTCATTCCCTCCCAGTGCACCACCACATGGCCGTTGGCGGTGAAGATGTCTTCCGCGGGGTCGTGATTCATGCTGTCGGCGTTGATGGTGATGTCGCCAGTGCCGGATGCGTCTCCGGCCCCGTGGGAAACGGCGGCGGGTGTCATGGCAAGGCAGGCCAGTAGTACCAGTAAGGGGCGTAGCAGTGTCATAGCGATTGGTGTCCTAACCCCGAATCCCTTCAAAGGGTGTTTTTCCCAGCCAGGCCTTTGCCTCTCCGACCGTAAACAGCGATCCGCACACCAGGATCAGGTCGCCTGCGTCCGCGTCGCGTCGTGCCGCCTCGATGCCGCCGGCAACGCTTCCGCAGGGCTCGGCTTCAATACCGAGTCGTGTGAGAAGGCCGGCCAAGGTCCTGTCGTCGAGGGCTCGTTCAATCGTGGGGGTCACCGCATAGGCCCGGTGCACCTTGCCGGCCAGCGGGGTAAAGATCCCGGCGGCGTCCTTGTCGGCCATGATCCCCGTTACCAGGAGAAGCCGTTGATAACGATAGTCACCCAGGGCTCCGGCCAGTGCCGTGGCGCCGGCCGGATTGTGAGCACCGTCCAGCAGAATCGGGGGGGTGCCGGTAATCAACTCCATGCGTCCGGCCCAGTGCGCGGTGCGCATGCCGTTCGTCAGGGCGTCCCGCGGCACGGATAATCCGACGCTGCCCGCCATCTCCGCCGCGGCCAGGGCCAGGGCGGCATTCCCGGCCTGGTAGCGCCCGGGGATGCCGGGTACGACGCCGGACAGTGTAGCATGAATGCCGCGGTAATCAAGGGTCCCGTCGTCCGCCCAGGAGGAGGTGAAGTCCCGCCCCTCAAGGAAAAAACCATTTCCCCCGGACAGCGCGCGTTTCCGGATAACCTCAAACACTTCCGGTGTCTGGACCGCCGTCACCATCGGCGTGCCCGGTTCGGCAATGGCCGCCTTTTCCGTCGCAATTTCCGCTGGGGTCGTGCCCAGGTAGTCGCTGTGATCCAGGGAGATGGGTGTTATGACCGTCATGATGCCGGGAATGGCGGCGCTGGCATCGGAGCGGCCTCCCATCCCTGCCTCCATCACGGCGATATCGGCGCGTTCCTCCGCAAAGCAGAGCGCCGCCAGGGCGGTGACGAGCTCGAAAAAGGTGGCCTCGGCGGGCGCTTGCGCCAACACGGTGTCCAAAAGCGGCATCAGGCGCTCGGAACTGATTTCCCGGTCATTGATCCGAAAGCGTTCGGTAAAGCTGACCAGATGGGGAGAGGTGAACAGGGCGGTGCGGTATCCGGCGGCGGTCAGGACGACCGCCAAAACTTCCGATGTGGATCCCTTGCCGTTGGTGCCGACACCATGGATGCCGCGGAAGGCCCGCTCCGGGTGGCCCAGGCGTTCAAGCAGGAAACGGACCCTGTCGATACCGGGGCGGATGCCGAAACGCCGGCGGGCGTAGAGTTTCTCCAGCGTGCCGGCCAGGGGCATCTCAGGAGGCGGAGGTGTGCAGCATTTTCAGGATGGATGCGAGTTGACGGCGCATCTCGGTGCGGGGGACGATAACGTCGACCATGCCATGGTCGAGCAGGTATTCGGCCCGTTGAAAACCCTCGGGAAGCTTCTGGCGGATGGTCTGTTCGATGACGCGGGGGCCGGCAAAGCCGATCAGGGCCTTGGGTTCGGCGATGTTGATGTCGCCGAGCATGGCGAAGCTGGCGGTGACGCCGCCGGTGGTGGGGTCGGTCAGGATGGAGATGAAGGGAATGCCGGCCTCCTTCAGTTTGGCCAGGGCCGCGGAGGTCTTGGCCATCTGCATGAGCGACAGGATGCTTTCCTGCATGCGGGCGCCGCCCGAGGCCGAGATGACGATCACCGGCTGGCGCTGTTTCAGGCCGCGCTCGATGGAGCGGGTGATCTTCTCCCCCACCACGCTCCCCATGCTGCCGCCCATGAAGGAGAAGTCGAAGATGGCCACCTGCACGCCGGTCCCGTCGATGGTCCCCTCCACACAGATGACGGCATCCTTCGAGCCCCCCTTGGCGAGGGCGGCGTTGATGCGCTCCTGATAGCTTTTGGCATCCTTGAATTCCAGGAAATCCACGGAGGTCATGCCTGCATCGAACTCCTGCCAGGCGGCGTTATCCAGCAGAGCCTCAAGGCGCTTGCGGGCGGAGATGCGGAAGTGGTGCCCGCACTTGGGGCAGACGTTCAGATTGGCCTCGATCTCCTTGCCGAGGATGGTTTCAGAACAGCCCGGGCATTTGACCCACATCCCCTCGGGGACCTTGATCTTCTTCCCGTCCGATTTATCTATGCCCGCCTTTTCCCTGTTGAACCAGCTCATGGTGAACCTCGCGAAATTTAGTGCCGCTCGAAAATTTTACCGAAAGTGAAGCAGCTTGGTAGCAGAAATGCTCCCGCGTGTCAAGGCATACGACTGAAGGATAAGGGGTGGAACCTATAATTCAACCTTCAAAATTCATAATTGGTTGTCCCCGTTGGAGATCGCCTGTTTGAGCGCTTTGACGAAGCGGGTGACCTCGCTTTTCAGCTTGGCGCCGGAATACTGCTGGAACAGCTTGACGATGGCGCTGCCGACCACCACACCATCTGCCAGTCCGGCAACGCTGGCGGCTTGCTCCGGGGTCGAGATGCCGAAGCCTGCCATGATCGGGAGCTTGACCTTTTTGCGGATTTCCCCAAGCTCCGCTGCCAGGCTGGACGATACCTCCTGGCGGGCACCGGTGACGCCGGTGACGGTCACGTAGTAGACGAAGCCATTTCCCAACTCCGCCACGGTGGCGATACGGGATTTGT
Organism: Desulfuromonadales bacterium; assembly: GCA_015688915.1. Taxonomy (GTDB): domain Bacteria; phylum Desulfobacterota; class Desulfuromonadia; order Geobacterales; family Pseudopelobacteraceae; genus JACPFJ01. The sequence goes on along the minus strand of JAATGX010000186.1, from coordinate 8,382 downwards.
CCGAGGTCGGGGTGAGTAGGAAGATCACGTTCAAACCATTGGCGGTGGCTGCAGCCAGGAACTCACCGGACTCTTCGGGCGGCATGTCCACCAGCAATACGCCGTCCAGGCCGGCCTGAGCGGCATCGCTGGCAAAGCGTTCATAGCCGTAGGCATGGATCGGGTTGAGGTACCCATACAGGATGATCGGGATGGTTGAGGTGGCGCGTGAGCTACGGACTGCCGCCAAGACCGCCTCCAGCGTCGTGCCGGAGGCCAAGGCCCGTTCCGAGGAGAGCTGGATGGTGGGGCCGTCGGCCATGGGGTCGGAAAAGGGCATGCCGAGTTCGATGATGTCGGCTCCCGCCTTTTCCAGCAGAGGGATCATCTCCGCCGTTGTGGCCAGGTCGGGATCACCGGCCGTGATGAACGTCACCAGTGCCTTGCTGTTGTGGTGCGCAATGGTTGTGAAACGCCGGGTAAGTCTATCCATGGGGCATAGTGTCCGTGAAGGGTGAATTGGGTGGAACGGTATCAGATCTTGAAGCCGGACATCTCTTTTTCCAGGAGCTCGATCTGCCTGGACAGCCCGGTTACGGAGCCTTCCATGACCTTTGCCGCCTCGGAGTTGGAGCTTGATGATGTCTGGATGTTGGTTACCGCCGTGGAGATCATGGTGCTGCTCTGGACCTGGGAGTGGCAGGCCTCGCGAATCTGATCGATCATGGTGATGACGTCTTCGGTTGAGCGTGCTATCAGGCTGCTGGCGCGGCTCTGCTCGCGGGTAGAGATGCGCACCTGGCTCGTCAGCCCTTTCATCTGCTCAACGGCCGCGGTGATCTGGTCGCTGCCGCGGGAATGTTCGATAGCCGAATTGGCGATGTGGCCGACCATCTCCTCCACCCGCTCCATGGCCTCCCGGATGCTCTGGCTGCCGCGCGCCTGCTCCACCGTGGCGCGGGCGATCTCGTGAATCTGGATACTGGCCCGCTGCACGCCGCTGACGATTTTCTCCAGGGCGGTTCCCGAGCGCTGGGAGAGTTTCTCCCCTTCGGTGATGCTCTCTTCGGCCTGAATGATGGCGTCCACGGCCCTGCGGGTCTCGTCCTGCACCCCCTGGATGACGGCGGCGATCTCGCGGGTGGAACTGCTGGTCCGTTCGGCCAGCTCGCGGATCTCGTCGGCCACGACCGCGAAGCCCTTGCCGTGTTCTCCGGCCTGGGCGGCAATGATGGCGGCGTTGAGGGCCAGCAGGTTGGTCTGCTCAGCCACCTCGTCGATCACCGACAGAATAGTGCCGATGTCGTTTGTCCGGTGCGACAGGTTTTCAATCACCTCGGCGGTGATGTGCGATGAGATGCGGATGGCCTGCATCCCGGCAATCGCCTCCTCAACCGCCATTTTACCGGTTACGGCGTCATTCTTGACCCCTTCCGAGATGGCCGAGGTGTCCATGGCGTTTTTTTCCACCTGCTTGATGGTGGCGTCCATCTCGGCAATGGAGGATGCCGTGGTGCTGGAGGCATCCAGCAGGTTGACGATACTGGAGCCGATCTCCTTGATGGAAGCGGTCATCTCGATGACCGAGGAACTGACCTCGTTCACCGAGTCTCCCAGCTTGTCGGCGTTTATGGCCACTTCTTCCACGCTGGCGGCCATTTGGAGGATTGACGAGGAGGTCTCCGCGGCCGACGAGGAGAGCTTGTCGATGCCGCCGGATACCCCGCGTACCGACTCGTTGATGTGCGTCACGGCCTGGGACGTCTCTCCCACGGCCCGCTCCTGGATATGGGCGGACTTGACGACATGGCTGGCCGCCTTTTCGATGTCGTTGTCGATGGAGGTCAGCTCGTCGGAAACGGAATTGACACGGGAAACCATGCCGTGGAGGTTTTCCGCCATCGCGTTCATGGCGGCGGAAAGGGCGCCGATTTCGTTGTCGCCGCTGATTTCGAGGCGAGAGTCGAGCCGGCCATCGGCCACGGTGCGGGCGAACTCGACGCAGGCCTTGATCGGTCTGGTGATGGATCGGGTAATGATCACGGAACAGAGGGCAATCAAGCCGAGGATGATCAGGGTAATCGCCAGCGAGCAGATGATCTTGGTGCGGATGCTGGCCGACATCATCTCCTCGGTCTGGCCGACCTCGCGACGGATGTTGTCGACCATGGATGCGACGGCCTTGCTGAAGATGTTGAAACGCTGGGTCTGGATGCCGGTCATCAGGTATCTGGCCCTGAGCATGTCCCCTTTGCCGGCAGCCGGGAGGATATCTTCCAGCAGCGTCTTTTTATACTCGCCCCAGATGGCCTCGGCTTTGTTGAGCGGGTCATGTTTGCCGGAGGATTCAATGGATTTCATGACGACAACGAATTTGCGGTCGATGTCGCCGGTCAACTGCTTGACGGTATCGACCTTTTTGTTCGCAATCCCGGCGTCGGTCTCGGTCATGAAACTCTGTACCTCGTTGCCGATCTGATACAGGTCGGATTTGAGGCCGGCAATATTTTCAAGGGCGTCCTGGTTTTGTCTGATGGTCCTATAGGCGGGCCCGCCGATCCTGACCTCGTTCATGAGGAAAAGGCAACTGGCGGTCACGATCAGCATGCCGGCAAAAGCGGCTGCCGAGAGCAGCGCCATCTTGGTGCGGAGTGTCAGGTTGCTGCCGCCGAGTGGAGACGAGGTTCTCTGCAAGGAACGGACTCCTGGTAAGGCGAGAATGTGTGCATGAAAAAAGCCGCTCAACTATAGCAGAGCGGCTCCTTTGTGATCAAGAAGAAAAGACCTTTCCGGCCGGCGGGAACGGAACCGGAAACAGGCGAGAAGCTACCGGTGCATCATCGCATCTTCGTCTCTTCTTCACCCATTGCCAGAAGTTCGGTCCGGCGGTCCAGCTCAGCCAGCAACTCATGGCGGACCTTGTGGATCTTGCGCAGATACTGGTCAGCCTGCGGCCCTTGGCCGCAGTACAGCTTTTTGGCGCGGTCCAGGTTGCCCTGGGCCATCTCCAGCTTGGTGTACAGTTCGCGTACGGCGGCATCGGCGCATTTCTCGTCGTTTTCCATGTCCTCGGGCGAATAGCCGTGGCTCCTGGCGCGTCGCGGCATGAGTTGCCAGACGCCCAGGGCGCCTTTTGACGAAACCGCGGTTGCGGAGAGCTTGCTGCCGCCGGTTTCAGCCAGGGCGATCTCCGCCAGGTCAAAGGGCATGAAAGGGGTGCTGAGGGTCTTGGTGAAGCAGAGCGCCGCCAACTGGCGGGCCCGTTCGGGGGTGGTACAGCGAAGGAATGACGCCTCGATGACGGCCACCTGTCGTTTGCGTTCGCTCATGGAGATGCCTTTCTCCAAAAGCCCTTTGATCTCCCGGTCGAGTGGCGATTCGGACGCCACGGTGCTGGTGACCAATTGGTCCGCCTTTTTGAGCGGACTGTTTTCACAGGCTGCCAAAAGCAGCAACAGGGGTACTGCATACATGAGTAATTTTCGCATAGGTAATAGGGTTCGGTTGTGTCGGCTTTGCCGGACCGGCGTCGATGCCTCGAAGGAAAAACAGATGAGAATCCGGCTGGATACTCCTTTCGTAGTGTAGTGTCCCCAAAACGTCAAAATCCCGGAGGTCCGGGACTTTGGATGGGGTCGTTGTGCGACTGGTCATTTATTTACACCACAAAGAACCCGATGTCAAGTTTTCAGGATGTAAGTCCAATATTATCAATATGTTACCTGTTTAAAACACGCTCTTTGAAGGCCCGCGTCGCATCCATTGACGCCTCTGCTTCACGCCAATTTATACACCGGCGGAGCCTGCTTGTCCATCAGTGTGCGGTTCCGCCCCCATTGGCGTGTATGGGGGAAGGTACTCCTCCACCCCACATTGTTTTCACCCAATGCCGCTCGTTCCGTTCCGGCCGAGAAAGTTGACTGACCGCATGAGAGGTGTATATATGGTAGCCGTTTACGAGGTCTGTGGAATCATGGCAACTGGAACGGCGATGCGGGATTCATCGATTTGATGAAGGAAGGCCGGGAGAGAAAGGCGGCAATGGACTCAGCGGAGACACGTGGCGGCAAGCGCCCAGAAAAATGGCTGATCAATGAGGCGCGCGGGGTATGGGGCACACTTTCCCGAACCGTGGGCTGGTCGTTCGCGGCCGGCATTCTGATCATCCTCCAGGCCCGCATGCTGGCTTCGGCGTGCCACCGGGTCGTGATCGACCATTCCGGCGTTGTGACGGTACTGCCGCTTGTCGTAGGGATCATGCTCCTGGTGACGATCCGGGGTCTTGTGGTTTTCTTCTCCGAACGGAGTTCGGCCGCGGCCGCGGCCCATGTCAAGGAGCGCGTGCGCAGCCTGCTGTACCGCAGGCTCCAGGCACTGGGACCGGCCGGTCTGGCCGGCGAGGAAACCGGGCCGATGGTGGAAGCCGTGACCGCGGGGGTCGAGGGACTGGAACCGTATGTCTCCCGGTTCCTGCCACACCTGGCGCTGGCAGCCATCCTGCCGCTGATGACCCTGGCCCTGGTCTTTTCCACCGAATGGCGCACCGGGTTGGTGCTGCTGTTTTCGGCCCCCTTTATTCCGCTGTTCACGATCCTGATCGGCCGTGGTTCCGAGCGGCTCAATCAACGCCAGTGGGGGCGGCTCTCGCGCATGGCCGGACATCTTCTCGATCTGGTGCACGGGTTGCCCGACCTGAAGATCTTCGGGGTCGCCAAGCGGGAGGCGGCCGTGGTGGCGCAGGTTTCGGACGACTATCGCCAGGCCACCATGGCGGTGTTGCGTCTTGCTTTCCTGTCAGCCTTTGCCCTGGAATTTTTCGCCACGGTAGGTACGGCCGTGGTGGCCGTGATGATCGGTTTTCAATTGCTGGGACGGAGCCTGTCCCTGGTCGACGGTCTGTTTGTTTTGCTCCTGGCGCCGGAATTCTACCTGCCCTTGCGTACCCTGGGGCTTTCCTACCATTCGCGGATGCAGGGTGTGGCCGCCGCGGAGCGGATCGTCCCGCTGCTTGACCTGCCCCTGTCCGAGGGATATTCAGGGGTGTTGCTGCCGGCGGAGGGAGCGCCTTGCGTTCGTTTCGAGGACGTCGCTTTCCGCTATGGAGGTCTGCGGGGCGGGGTCAGTGGTATCGATTTCGAGCTGCCGGCCGGGAGCATGACCGCCCTGGCCGGTGAGAGCGGTACCGGCAAGACCACCCTGGTACGTCTGCTGGTCGGCCTGGCTCGCCCCGAGTCGGGCCGCATCCTTATCAACGGTGTCGATCTGACCCTGCTGTCGCCAGACGCCTGGCGCGGCCGTCTCGCCTGGGTCCCTCAACATCCGTTTTTCTTTGCCGGAACGATCCGCGACAACCTGCTGCTGGGCAGGCCGACCGCATCTGAGGACGAGGTCGGCGCGGCCCTGGAAGCCGCTTCGGCACAAGCGTTCATCCAACGTCTGCCCCATGGCCTCGACACCGGACTGGGCGACCGGGGCGCCGGCCTTTCCGGCGGAGAATTGCGCCGCTTGGCCCTTGCGCGGGCCTTCCTGCGGGACGCCTCCCTGGTGGTCCTGGACGAGCCGACCGCCGGGCTGGATGCCGACAACGAACTGCTGGTGGGGGAGGCCCTGCAGCGCCTGGCAGCGGGTCGAACGGTGCTGGTGATCAGTCACCGCGAGGACACCCTGCGCCGTGCCGGGCGGGTGGTGGTACTGGCAGGCGGGTGCATCGAACGGATCGTTCCGGCGGCCGAGTTTCTGGCCGGTATGGAGGATCGGCCATGAGCGTGCTGCTCCGTATCCTGGGTATTGCCCGCGGACAGTGGCGCTGGATGGCCGGCGGCATTGCCCTGTCGGTGGTGGTGATTGTCGCCAACAGCTTGTTGATGGCGCTTTCCGGATGGTTCATCGCGTCCATGGCCGTGGCCGGCGTCAACGGCGTCTCCTTCAATTACTTTTTCGCCTCGGGCGGTATTCGTTTCCTGGCCATCAGCCGCACCGTCGGGCGATATATCGAACGACTGATGACCCACGAGGCGGCCTTCCGCGTGCTGGCCGAGTTGCGGGTCTGGCTCTTCCAGCGGCTGGAGCCGCTGGCGCCGGCCGGGCTTGAGCGCTATGCGGGTGGTGACGTGGCCGGTCGGTTGCGGGCCGACGTGGATGCCTTGGAAAGCCTCTACCTGCGTATCGCCGTACCCCTGGCGGGCGGCGGTGTTTCGATCCTGCTGGGAGTCCTGTTCGTGGCCATCTGGAGCATTGGTTCGGCCGTGGCCTTGCTGGCCTTTCTTCTGGGCGCCGGAGTGCTTCTGCCCTTGCTGGCGCGGCGTGTGGCGGAGGAGCCGGGCAGGCGCTCGGCCGAGCTGGCCGGACAGTTGCGGACAATGGTGACGGAAGGGCTTCAGGGGGTGGAGGAACTGATCCTGTTGGGTGCCGTGGAGCGCCAGGCGGGGAGAGTTGACCGGTTGTCTGCCCGTCTGGTGGCCGAGCAGGAGCGGCTGAGCCGTATTGGCGGCCTGACCCAGGCCGGCAGCGTGGTGTGCGCCGGTTTCGGGTTGGCTGCGGTCATGCTGGTGGGGAGCGTTCAGGTCAGCAGCGGTTCGTTGCCGGGTCCATCGCTGGTAATGCTGCTGCTTTTCACGGCAGCGATCTTCGAGGCCGCCGGCCAGATGCCGTCGGCCTTGTCCATGATCCCGGCTGCCAGAGAGGCGGCCCGCCGCATACTCGAACTGGCCGACGCGCCGGTGCCGGTCCCCGACCCGGCACAGCCGTTGCCGGTTCCCGGTACAACGGGGATCATCTTTCGCGACGTTTCGTGCGCCTATACCGCCGGGGCGCCGGTATTGCAGGGGTTCAACCTGGAGGTGGAGCAGGGGACACGGGTGGTCCTGACCGGCCCGAGCGGCGTTGGCAAAAGCACCGTGGCCGAGATACTGCTCCGTTTCCGCTCCTACGGCGGCAGCGTGACCGTGGGGGGAGCGGAGATTCGCGACCTGGCGGCGGACTGTCTGCACGGGTTGATCGTGGCGCTGCCGCAACGGCCGCACCTCTTCAATACCACGATTCGCGACAATATCCTGCTGGGAACCCCCGAAGCAACGGACGATGCGCTCAATCAGGCCCTTGCGGATGCTGGGCTGACGGCCTGGATAGCAACATTGCCCGTGGGCGTGGATACTCCGGTGGGGGAGGGGGGCGCCGCGGTTTCCGGTGGAGAGGCGCGGCGTATCGCCCTGGCGCGGGCACTGGTAAAGGACGCGCCGATCATGATTCTGGACGAGCCGACCGAAGGACTGGACAGCGTTATGGAACGGGAGGTGGTTTCCCGGCTGGCTGAGCGGACCAGGGGCAAGACCCTGCTGGTGATCACCCACCGCCCCGCCTGCCTGGCGCTGGCCGACCGGGTTGTGCGGATGGGATGAGATTTGGCTTTTTTCGCTACCTCGTGCACAACTGATGACTCTGGTGAAACTATTCAATGCACCAATCGTTGTAAGGAGCCGAAACCATTCAAATCCAACCCGCTATTTTTGAAACCCACGAAATCCGCCGTGTCTATGACGAAAAAACCACAACATGGTGGTTCTCTGTAGTGGATACCATTCAGGTGCTGACTCAACAGCCGGATTTCCAGACAGCACGCAAGTACTGGAACAAGCAGAAAGAGCGTCTAGGCAAGGAAGGAAACCAGTCGGTGACAAATTGTCACCGATTGAAGTTGCCTGCCGCTGATGGCAAAAACTACCTCACCGATGTCGCTACCGCCGAAACCTTGCTGCGCCTGGTTCAATCGGTCCCCAGCCCGAAACGTACATTCAGGAGGCCATGGTATGAGTGACAAATCGTCAATACCGCCCGGGGGCCAGTTTCTCGTTTACCAGACTGAGGACGGGAAGCTGAAGATTGATGTCCGTTTCGATGGCGAGACCGTTTGGCTTGCGCAGCAGCAAATGGCGGAGTTGTTTCAGACGACCAAGCAGAACATCAGTTTGCACATTCAAAACATCTACGAAGAGCAGGAGTTAGAACGGGAGGCAACTGTCAAGGAATCCTTGACAGTTCAACGGGAAGGTAACCGTTCGGTGCGTCGGCGGGTGGAACTCTACAATCTCGACGTCATCATCTCGGTCGGCTACCGGGTGAAAAGTGGCGTGGCCACCCGCTTCAGGATATGGGCTACTCAGCGGCTGCGGGAATACATCGTCAAAGGGTTTATCCTTGATGACGAACGTCTGAAAAACCCTGACCAGCCCTTCGACTATTTTGAGGAACTGACGCGCCGGATTCAAGACATCCGTACTTCCGAGCGACGGTTTTACCAGAAAATTACGGATATCTACGCCACCAGCATCGATTACGATCCTACGCAGGAGATCAGTATAGGGGTCTTCAAAACGGTTCAGAACCAGGTACAGTGGGCTATTACGG
>JAATGX010000234.1 GCA_015688915.1 Desulfuromonadales bacterium | reverse complement strand
GCGAGACCGCCACGGCCGAAGAGATGGCCAAGGTGGTGTCATCGGATCCGGCGGTCGCCGCCCGCGTCCTGAAAATATCCAACTCGTCCTTTTACGGATGTCAACGCCAGATCCAGACCCTGTCCCACGCCATTATGATCCTCGGTTTCAGTACATTGAAGAGCCTGGTCGTGGCGGCATCGATGAAACAGGCCTACAAGCCCTTTGGCCTGACGGAAAAGATGCTCTGGGAACACTCGTTCGGGGCCGGCCTGGCGGCTAGCATCATTGCCGGAAACACGCAGCAGGTCAATGGCGAGGAGGCCTTTCTGGGGGGACTGTTCCACGACATCGGCAAGATCATCATGAACATCCTGGACAGCCAGCAGTTCCAGTCGGTCATGCAGAAATGTTACAACGACGGCATGAGTTTTCAGGATGCGGAGCGCCAGGTGTTCCCCTACACCCATGCCGAGGTGGGGGGGTTGGTGATCAAGAAGTGGAATTTTCCGGCAACGCTGATGAACGCCGTGCTTCACCATCATGCCTTCGATTTTGGCGAGGATGAGGACCCGTACCAGGTGCAACTCTCCTGTGTCGTGGGATTGGCCAACCTGTTTTGCCACAAGGCCGGCATCGGCGTGCGCGAACCGGAGGAAAGCCTGGTGCTTCACGAGACAGCGCCGGCCCGGATGCTTGGCCTGGGCGAATCACGGACTGCCGCTCTTCTGGAAAAGTTTTCAACCGTCTACCATGAGGACAAAAGCTTCTTCATTTGATCCTCCGCATCAGCGCCGTGATCACGGCCACCTTCGTGTTTCTCGTCCCGTGCCCGGCTGCGGGCCTCATCCGAGATATCCACATTGTCGTCTTCCGCAACCACCCGCGGATGCCTCTCTCCCTTTTCCCTTTTGAAGCTCCCGCCACCCGCGGTGTTTCTGTCCACCCCCGGCGACCCACCGATCTCGACAATCGATTCCGTCATAATGCCTCCCCTCACCCATTAATATGAAATTTGATTTTTTCGGCGCGAACTTATATACTGAATTATTAAAATCAATGTCGCAAGGATGCTTATGATTCGCCCCATCCTCACCTACCCCAATCCGGAACTGAAGAAGAAATCGGCGCCGGTGACCATCATCACCGAGGCCACCCGGGACATTGTCAGGGACATGACGGAAACCATGTACGAGGCGCCGGGAGTCGGCCTGGCCGCCCCGCAGATCGGTATTCACCAGCGCATCATCGTCATCGACGTGTCGGCTCGCGATGAACAGCCCGACCTGATTATAGCGATCAATCCGGTTATCGTCCATGCCGAAGGCGATGCCTATGAAGAAGAAGGGTGCCTGTCCGTCCCCAACTATGCCGCCAACGTCCATCGCCACGCCCAGGTGGTGGTGAAAGCGCTCGATCCGGTGGGAAACGAGCAGACCTGGCGGGCCGAGGGATTGTTGGCCATCGCCTTCCAGCACGAGATCGATCACCTGGATGGTATCCTTTTTGTCGATCATCTTTCCCCGCTCAAGCGCGACCTGTTTCAGCGCAAGCAGCGGCGCCTGGCTGCAACGCCCCCGGAGGCGCCATGACCGGCTGGCGGATACTCTTCATGGGGACACCGGAGTTTGCCTGTCCCACCCTGCAAACCCTGATCGAACGCGGCGAGCATCTTGTTGCGGTGGTGACCCAGCCCGACCGGCCAAAAGGGCGCGGACAGAAACTGATGCCGCCGCCGGTCAAGGAGCTTGCCCTCAAGCACGGCATTCCGGTCCTCCAGCCGCACAAGGTGCGCGAGCCGGCCTTCATCGAAACCGTCCTGGCGTTCAAACCCGATGTGGTCGTGGTGGTGGCCTTCGGCCAGATCCTTCCCAAGGCACTGCTGGATATCCCCCCACGGGGCTGCGTCAATGTCCATGCCTCGCTGTTGCCCCGTTATCGCGGCGCCGCACCGCTCAACTGGTGCATCATCAACGGCGAACGGGAAACCGGCGTCACCACCATGATGATGGACCCCGGCCTGGATACCGGGCCGATGCTGCTGACGCGTTCAACGCCGATCGACGGCACCGAGGACATCGTCTCGCTCCACGACCGCATGTCCGTGATGGGGGCCGAACTTCTGGCCGAAACCCTGGACGGACTGAAGGCGGGCAGCATTTCCCCCCGGCAGCAGGATGACAGCCTGACCTGTTATGCCCCGATGCTGAAGAAAGAGGACGGCTTGATCAACTGGTATCGCGATGCCAGCTCCATCCACAACCAGGTGCGCGGCATGGCGGTCTGGCCCGGCGCCTATACCTTCCTGGGCGGGCTGCTGCTCAAGGTGTTCCGCACGCGGATCGGTGGCGGCACCGGCCTGCCCGGTTCGGTCCTGCGGGCGGAGCGGGGGATATTTGAGGTAGCCTGCCTGAACGGCAGTGTCTTTATCGAAGAGGTACAACTGGCGGGCAAAAAACGCCTCGATGCGGCAAGCTTCCTGGCCGGTTGCCCGATTACGGCCGGAACGCTGCTCACCAGCGGCACCGACGAAGGGGTGCCTGCATGACATCCGGGCACGACAACACCGTACCGCCGCGCAAACGGCTGTTCATCTCCCTGATGGGCTTTACCTGCCTGATCCTGGTGGGATTGATCTTTCTGGCCTGGTGGGTTCCCAACCGGGGCTTGGCCAATATCCATCCCAACCTGCCCAACATCGTCGGCATCATCGTGGCCGTACTCTCCGGCATGGCCATTCTGGGCACCGCCCTGCTGGTGCTGACCACGGCCCTGGGCAAGGACATTCTCTTCACCCGCTTCATGCGGCTGGTGGTGATCAAGTTCCTGCTGCCGATGATCGAACTGGTGGGACGGGCGCTCGGACTCGACAAGGACAGCATCCGCCAGTCCTTCATCGCCATGAACAACAGCCTGGTGATCTCCCAGCGCCAGAAGGTCAGGCCGGACCGCATCCTGGTGCTCCTGCCCCACTGTATCCAGCTCTTCGACTGTGAGATCAAGGTCACCGGCGACATCAATAAATGCGTGCAGTGCGGCCGTTGCGACATCAAAGGACTGGTGGAGATCGGCCGCAAATACCACATCGACATCTCCGTCGCCACCGGCGGCACCCTGGCGCGCAAGGTCATCGTGGAGAAACGTCCCAAACTGGTGCTGGCCGTGGCCTGCGAACGCGACCTCACCTCCGGCATCAAGGACTGCTACCCCCTGCCGGTGATCGGCATCCTCAACGACCGCCCCTTTGGCCCCTGTTTCAACACCACTGTCGACACGGCAAAGATCGATGCGGCCCTGAGCCGGGTGATCCTGTTGGACGAGCCTCCAACGGCGCCATCCTGAGACGCGCCTTTGCATTGCTCTTTTTCAAAAGGGGGGAACACCTATCCCGCCCGTTCCCCCAGGATCCGATCATAACAATCCCGTATCCTGCCGGTGATCTCCTCGTAGTCGCAGATCAGCGCCGCCCCGGGATTTTTGAGGCCGGCATCGTACCCCATCCGCTTGGCCAGCTTGTTGAGATAGCTCCGGGACCCGGTGAGGTCGTTGCAGGAGTTGTCGTGGATGATACGCAACCGGTTCTCCAGCATGCGTAGAAACGTCTAGCCCGTGAGCAGCGTCTCGGCGGCCCCGTCGGGCACCAGCCCCAGGGTCTGCACCTTCTTCAGGGCCACGATGGTGCTGGGGGTACGCAGTTCG
>JAATGX010000146.1 GCA_015688915.1 Desulfuromonadales bacterium | reverse complement strand
CGGGTAAGGGGGGGTCCTGGCTCCGCGTTGGCCCGGCGCTCAATTTCAGGGGGGGGGACGCCAGGGACGGGGGCCAGGACCCCAGCGCCCGGGGGCGGGCCTGCGCCGCCCGCACCCGGGGTGACGACCGCATCACCGCCTGTTTCTTCGGCGACGGCGCGGTCAACCAGGGCACCTTCCACGAATCGCTCAACTGGGCGCGGTTGTGGGAGTTGCCGGTGCTCTTCGTCTGCGAGAACAATTTCTACGGCATCGGCACCGAGGTGCACCGTTCCTCGGCCCTGTCTTCCATTCACCGCCGCACCTGCGGCTACGACATCCCCTCGGAAAAGGTGGACGGCATGGACGTGATCGCCGTGTACAAGTCGATCAGGCATGCCGCGGAAAAGGTCCGAGAGAGCGGGCAACCCTACTTCATCGAGGCGACCACCTACCGTTTTCGCGGTCATTCCATGGCCGATCCGGGCAAATACCGATCAGCCGCCGAGCACGAATTATGGAGGTCCCGCGATCCGATTCCCACCTTTGCCAAACAGTTGCTGGACGAAGCCATCGCCGACCGGGCGGCCCTGGACGCCATCGAGGCCCGCTGCAAGGCGGTGGTGGACGAGGCCGTAACCTTCGCCGAGGAGTCGCCCTGGCCGGAGGACAGCGAGGTGTACGAGGATATCTACGTCTGAACACCTGCCACAGAGACACGGAGACACAGAGGTTCACAGAGAAAATCAAAAACGGAAGATAACCAGTTAGCTACAGCTTGCTTTCTCCCGCTTTTCTCTGTGTCTCCGTGCCTCTGTGGCAGATGTTACGGTTTTTACCGGAGGTTTCGGATGCCTGAAATGACCTATAGAGATGCTTTGAACCTGGCCTTGAAGGAAGAGATGCGGCGCGATCCCACGGTGGTGACCTGGGGCGAGGACGTGGCCCTGTACGAGGGCGCCTTCAAGGTGACCCGCGGGCTTCTGGCCGAATTCGGCGAGGAACGGGTCAAGGACACCCCCATCTCGGAGAACACCATCGTTGGTGTGGCCGTGGGCGCCGCCATGGGTGGATTGCGGCCCGTAGCCGAGTTGATGACGGTCAACTTCGCCCTGCTGGCCATGGACCAGATCGTCAACCATATGACCAAGGCCCGCTACATGTTCGGCGGCCAGACCCTCCTCCCCATGGTCATCCGCATGCCGGGCGGTGGCGGCAGCCAGTTGGGGGCGCAGCATTCCCAGAGCCTGGAAACCTTTTTCATGCACTGCCCCGGTGTGCGCATCGCCTACCCGGCAACACCGGCCGACGCCAAGGGGCTGTTGAAGAGCGCCATCCGCGACAACAACCCTGTCATCTTCCTGGAGCATGAACTGCTCTACAACAGCAAGGGTGAGGTGCCGGAGGACCCGGATTTCCTGATTCCCCTGGGCTTGGCCGAGGTGAAGCGGCCGGGCGAGCAGATAACCATCGTGGCCTACGCCCGCATGACCATCCTGGCCCTGCAGGCGGCCGAGGAACTGGCAAAAGAGGGGATATCCTGCGAAGTGCTGGACCTGCGCAGCCTGGCGCCGCTGGACGAGGCGTCCATCCTGGCCTCGGTGCGTAAAACCGGGCGGGCTGTGGTGGTGGAGGAATGTTGGCGCACCTGCGGCCTGGGGGCGGAGATCTCAAGCCGCATCTTCGAGAACTGCTTCGACACGCTCAAGGCGCCGGTCAGACGGGTGTCCGGCCTGGACGTGCCCATGCCCTACTCGCGCAAGATCGAAAAGCTGTGCATCCCCCGGATGGAAACCATTGTCCAGGCGGTGAGAGAGGTGTTGCAAGGCAGCTACTGAGACCGTCATACCCCTTACGTTCTGCAATCCATCCGAAAAAAGGTGAGATACCATGGCAATTGAAATAACCATGCCGAAATTGTCCGACACCATGACCGATGGCCGCTTCATCGGCTGGCGCAAGAGCGTGGGCGAACGGATCGAGCGGGGCGAGGTGATCGCCGAAGTGGAGACCGACAAAGCGGTCATGGAACTGGAAGCCTTTGCCTCGGGGGTCCTGCTGAAGACCATGGCCACCGGCGGCGAAACCGTGCCGGTGGGCACGGTGCTGGGGCTGATCGGCGAAGCGGGTGAGACCGTGTCCGACGCAACGGCTGCGCCCGCAACACCACCGCCCCAACCGGCTGTTCAGCCGGCTGCCGCTCCGCCGCAGCCCGTCCCTGTCCCTCCCGACATACCGGAACCGACCCGGGAAGCCGCGATTTCCCCGGCACTGCCGTCGTCACACCCGGAGGAGGGGCACGAAAAGGCCTCGCCCCTGGTCCGCCGCATGGCGCGCGAAGCGGGCATCGACCTGGCACGGGTGCAGGGCAGCGGCCCGGAGGGACGGGTGATGCAGGAAGACCTGAACGCAGGTGCCGTCCCCCCCGGCGCGGCTGGTGGTTCCGGTGCCCAGCCCGACGCAACGGTCCCGGAAGCACCGTCTCCGGCAGCGGAACCTGGGGCCCCGGCGAATGCCATGCGGCAGGCGATCAGTGCCACCGTCACCCGTTCCTGGCACGAGATTCCCCACTTCACCGTTACGGTGGAGATCACCATGCAGGCCTGCGTCGAGATGGTTCATGAATTGAAGGGGAGCGATGCGGCGGTGGGGTACAACGACTTGGTGGTCAAGGGGTGTGCCGTGGCCCTGGCGCGCTTCCCCCGCCTGGTCGCCGCACACGGCAATGATACCGTTGAAAGCGGCATCCATATCGGTTTTGCCGTGGCTCTGCCCGATGGTCTGCTGGTACCGGTCATCAGGGGGTGCGACCGGCTCTCGCCCCGGGAGATCGCCCACGAGGCGGCCCGGCTGGCGGACCGGGCACACAACGGGCGGCTGACCCAGGCGGAGCTGTCCGGCGCCAACTTTACCGTCTCCAACCTGGGGATGTACGGGGTGGACGAGTTCATGGCCCTGATCATGCCGGGACAGGTGGCTGTCCTGGCTGTCGGCAGCGTGGCCGACCGCCCCTCAGTACACAATGGCGGGGTCGTTGTCGCTCCGACCATGCGCGTCACCCTTTCCGCCGACCACCGCACCGTGGACGGCGCATACGCGGCCGCCTTCCTGGCGGAGTTCAGGCGTATCCTGGAACAGCCGCTGCCGATGTTCCTCTGAAACCGTGTCCGCACATAAAAACCGTGTGACGTCCGAGAAACCTTGACAGCAGCGTCTTCCCGCGCCATTATTAACAACTTATTATTTCTCCGGGCACGGGCCACAGAACGAGGATCCTTCCATGCAACCTGACGACCGCCGGGTACCGGCCGAACGACTCCGCTGGAATTGCGACCCGGCCCTGTTCGATTTCGAGAGCACCGAGCAGCTTCCCGACCTGGAAGGCGCCATCGGCCAGAAACGTGCGCTCCGCTCCATCGAGTTCGGCCTGGGTATGGAAGAAACCGGGTTCAACCTTTACGTCTCCGGCGAGACCGGCACCGGCCGCGCCTCCACCATCCGCACCATCCTTAAAAAACGCGCCGGGAACGAGCCCAAACCGAACGACTGGGTCTACGTCTCCAGTTTCAAGGAGAGCGACTCGGCGGTTTCCCTCTCATTACCCGCCGGCCGGGGAAGCGAACTGACGGCGGATATGAAGGAGTTGGTCGAGGCCTTCAGGATCGACATCCCCAAGGCGTTGGAGAGCAAGGAGTACGAGACCCGCAGGGCCGAGATCCTCGAAGAGTACCAGTCCAGGAACAACGGGCTCTTTCAGGGGCTGGAAAAGGAGGCCGAAGAGCAAGGTTTTACCCTGCAACGGACCGTCTCCGGGCTGGTGATTGTGCCTCAGAAGGAGGGGCATAACTTTACCCAGGAGGAATACGAGGCGCTCTCCGATGCGGAGCGTGAAAAACTGGAGCAAACCGGTAAGGAACTGACCGAGAGGCTCAACGATGTCCTGCGCCAGGTGCGCGACAGCGAAAAGGCCACCAAGGACGGCCTGGCCCAGGCAGACCGCGACCTGGGCATGTCCTGCCTGGGGCATCGCCTCGACCCGCTACGGGAGAAATACGCCGATCTCCCCAAGGTGCTGGCCTACCTTGAGGCGGTTCAGGAGGATATCCTCAACACCCTGGACGACTTCAAGCCCCAGGCGCCCCAGCCGCAGATCCCCGGCCTGAAGCTGCCCCGCCAGGAACCGACCTTCGAGCGCTACGAGGTCAATCTGCTGGTGGACAACAAGGAAACCAAGGGGGCGCCGGTCGTCTTCGAGCCGAACCCCACCTACAATAACCTCTTCGGACGCATCGAGCACGTCATGCAATACGGTGGCGTGGCGGTGACCGATTTCACCATGATCAAGGCCGGGGCGCTGCACCGCGCCAACGGCGGCTACCTGGTGATCGACGCCCGCGAGGTCCTGACCAACCCCTTTGTGTGGGACGCGCTCAAGCGCTGCATCCGCACCGGCGAGATCAGGATCGAGGACGTGCTGGAGCAGTACCGTTTCATGACCATGGTTACGCTCAAGCCCGAACCGGTGCAGTTCCAGACCAAGATCATCATGATCGGCACCCCCTGGATCTATTATCTGCTGTTTTACCTCGATCCGGACTACCGCAAGTTTTTCAAGGTCAAGGCCGAATTCGACAGCCATGTGGTCCGCACGCCGGAGATCATGCGGGACTACGCCCTGTTCGTGGCCACCCACTGCCGGTGCGAGAAGCTCCTGCATTTCGACCGCAGCGGCATCGCGGCCCTGCTGGAATATACCGCCCGCATGGTGGAGGACCAGCACAAGCTCTCCTCCCAGTTCATGGAGATCGCCGATTTCATCCGCGAGGCCAGCTTCTGGGCCAAAAAGGACGGCAGGTCCATCGTTACGGGCGAAGATGTGCTGCGAACGGCCGAGGAGAAGATCTACCGGGTCAACCGCATCGAGGAGCGCCTGCACGAACTGTACGAGGACGGCACCATCATGGTGGATACGGAGGGCGCCGTTGCCGGACAGATCAACGGCCTTTCGGTGATCGGCCTGGGAGACCACACCTTTGGCCGGCCATCCCGCATCACCGCCCAGGTCTATACGGGCCGGGCCGGCATGGTCAACATCGAGCGCGAGGTCAAGTTGTCCGGTCCGATCCACGACAAGGGGGTCATGATCCTGACCGGCTACCTGGGCGGCACCTTTGCCATAGAGCGCCCCTTGTCCCTGTCCGCCTCGATCTGCTTCGAACAGTCCTACGACGGCATCGAAGGGGACAGCGCCTCGTCCACCGAACTGTACGCCTTGCTGTCGGCCCTGTCCGGCGTACCGATCAGCCAGGGGATAGCTGTTACCGGCAGCGTCAACCAGCGCGGCATGATCCAGCCCATCGGCGGGGTCAACTTCAAGATCGAGGGGTTCTTTGCCGTCTGCAAGTCCAAGGGGCTGACCGGGCGCCAGGGGGTTATGATCCCCAAATCCAACGAGCGGCACCTGATGCTGAACGACGAGGTGGTGGCGGCGGTCAGCTCCGGGCGGTTTCACATCTGGAGCGTCGAAACCATCGAACAGGGGATCGAGATCCTGACCGGCAAAGCGGCCGGGGTACGGGGCAAAAACGGGCGGTTTCCCAAGGGGACGCTCTATCAGTTGGTGGACGAACGGTTACGGACAATGGCCGAACGGTTGCGGAAACAGACCGAAAAGCCGCATGAGAAGCGCAAACGGAAGCCAACGGCCAAAGACAGGCCCTCTGCTTCACAACACTAATCTTTGACAGGAGCTGGTACGTTATGGGAATTCAATGGAGAGATTCGCTCGCCATCGGCGTGGAGTTGATCGACAGTCAGCACAAGGAACTGCTGCAACGGTTCAATGCTCTTTTGTCCGCGTGTGAATCAGGCAAGGGGATCGACGAACTCAAAAGGCTGCTGGTCTTTCTGGACGACTACATCGTCAAGCATTTCAGCGACGAGGAACAGTTGCAGCGCACAAGCGGCTATCCCGGCTATGAGGCGCACAAGAAGGAGCACGACGGCTTTATCGAGCGGGTCATGGCTGTCAAGCACGAGATAAACTCCGAAGGGGTAGCGGTCCATCACGTCATGGAAACCAACAACATGCTGCTGAAGTGGCTGCTGAACCACATCTCCAAGGTCGATGTGGAATTGGGGAAATTTCTGCGGGGGGCTGGCGTGTAACGGTTACGGGCGCTTCCGGGTGAAGCGCCCTTCTTTTTCACCGGCGGTTACGCCCGGCGTCAGTCGCAATCCTGCCGCCACAGGCAGCCGTCCTGGCCACATGCGGATGATGTGCCGGTCTCGAAACACTGCGGGTTTCCCTCTGCCGCCTGGATGGCCCGCACCAGTTCCGCTTTTTTCATCTTGCCGGCCTTGATGTTGTGCTGTTTGGCGATTTCCTTGATCTCCTCGAGTTTCATGTCGCTGTCACTCCTGACCATGGGATGGCACGATCTGTATACAGTAAACAGTATAAACCAGGTCTGGTAATTTTCCAGGGCCCGCGCAAGAAATAAAAAAGGCAGACCATCCGGTCTGCCTTTGCACGTCGTGAGGCAACTCACACCATCAAACACTGATCCCGGCGATGCGGAAAAGCGCTTCACGGTACTTCTCGCCGGTCTTGGCGATGATCTCAGCCGGAAGCGGCGGCGCCGGCGCGGTCTTGCCCCAGTCAAGGGTTTCCAGGTAATCCCGCAGGAACTGCTTGTCGAAACTGGGCTGCGGACCACCCGGCTGATACTGGTCCTTGGGCCAGAACCGGCTTGAATCCGGGGTCATGCACTCGTCGATAATGATCAGTTCGTCACCGTAGACGCCGAACTCGAACTTGGTGTCGGCGATGATGATCCCCTTCTGGTCGGCCAGGTCGCGAGCCCGGGAATAGATCCTGATGGTATAGTCGCGGGCCTGCTCGGCCAGGTCACGGCCGCACAGTTCGGCCATTTCCTCGAAGGAGATGTTCTCGTCGTGGGTCCCCAGTTCCGCTTTGGTGGAAGGGGTGAAGATCGGCTCGGGCAGACGGTCGGACTCTTTCAACCCGGCCGGCAGTTTAATGCCGCTGATGGCGCCGGTGGACCTGTAATCCTTCCAGCCCGATCCGGAAACATAGCCGCGCACGATGCACTCGACCGGCAGCGGCTTGGCCTTCTTGACCAGCATCGAACGCCCCTTGAGCACGTCGGCGTAAGGCTGACATGCCGTCGGATAATCGGCCACATCGATGGAGATGATGTGATTCTTGACGATGTCTTCCATCTGACGGAACCAGAAGGCCGAGATCTGGGTCAGGACAAAGCCCTTGTGCGGGATCGGCTCGTTCATGATCACGTCAAAGGCCGAGATACGGTCGGAGGTGACCAGCAGCAGCGTATCGCCCAAATCGTAGATATCGCGCACCTTGCCGCGGGCCATGAGTTTCAGTCCGGGGAAGTCGGTCTGCATGACGGGTTGTGACATGAAAGCCTCCTATCTTATTCAGCGACGAGCGCTTGGTTGATCTCTATCTTGGCCTTTGCCTTGAGCCCTTTTGTCCATGTGTCAACAGTCTCGTCCTGCTTCCGGGGGAGCAGCTTCTGCCTGATCGGCTCTTTGGCCTTGTCGAATTCGGCCCTGGGCGCCTCGGTGCGGTTTTTCAGACGCACGGCATACCAGCGGTTACCCACCTTGAAAGGGGTGGTGGCAGCGGCCGGCGGCGCCGGAAGTTTGAATGCGGCCTCCATCAGGTCGGGCGCGGCACCGATAGCCGGAACGTCCCCCTTGGCCGAATAGCCGAAACTGCCGGTCGTCCTGGTCTTCAAGGCCGCCTTGGCCACCAGTTGCTTGGCGGCCTCTTCGGCCTTTGTCCGGGCCAGTTCAATCGCCTTGGCCTCCTTGGCCCTCTGTTCCACCGCGGCCTTGATCTCGGCCAGGGGGGGAACAACGGCGGCCTTACGCTCTTTTGCCTTCAGAATATAGATCCCCTTGGCGGTTTCCACCGGTCCGCCCAACTCTCCCTGCTTGAGTTCAAACGCCTTCTTGATGACGGCCGCTTCTCCCGCCAGGGCCGGAGCCGGCGCAGTGGTGCTGAACAGCGGCGTTTCCTGTATCTTGAGTTTCAGTTGCCCGGCGGCCTGGCCCAAGTCACCGGACTTGATGTTCTTGAACAGGGTATCGGCGGCCAGTTCATAGGCCTGTTTGGCGGCCTTCTGTTTCAGCGCCTCGGCCTTGACCCTGTCCCTGACCTCCTTGAGCGGCAGGATGCCGTCCTTCCCCTGCCAGCGGTCGATGTTCTTCTGGTAGAAGGCCTGGATCTCGTCCTCGGTCAGGGTCAAACCGGCTGCCTGGGCGCCGGGATCGAGCACGACATAGGAAAGCGCCACCTTCTCCGGCGTCCTGAATGCCTCCTGGTTCTTCTGCAGGTAATCGTTCAGTTCGGCCTCGGTCAGCTTCACCTCGCCGATCACATCGGCCGGCGCATAGGCAACGTACTCCAGGTCGATCTTGTCGTTATCCTTCTTGTACTGGGCCAACGCCTCGTCGTCGCTGACCGTGACCTTGTCCTTGACGGCCTGACGGGCCTTCTTGATGATCAACTCTTCCTTCTGCCCCTCTTCGAAATCCTTGGCCGTGATGCGGGCGCTCCTGAGAAGCTGCTGATAAAGATTGAAATCGAACCGGCCATCCTTCTGGAATGACGGTATCTCCTCGATGGACCTGGCCACCTCATCGTCGGAGACCTTGATCCCCATGGATTTGGCCTCTTTCATGATCAGGCGATTGTCTATCAGGGTATCCAGGGCGACCTTTTTCAGCCCCAGAACCTTTTCCATCTCGGACGAGAGATACTGGCCATAGATCTGCTGGTAGATAGTTCTGATACGCTGGTAGGAGCTTTGGTATTCCTCCACGCTGATCCTGCTGCCGTTCACCTTGGCTGCGTAACCGAGCGAGCGCCCGCCGCCCTCGCTCCCCTTGCCCCACACCAGGAACATGGTACCGACGAATGACAGCACGATGACGACGAAGACCACCTTGATGATGATCGATTGCTTTTTCCTGCGCATGAGGTCCAGCATGGCGGTAAATGCTCCTTGTTCTGTGTGTGGTGCCTGCGGCCCAAACGCCGCCACGGGCGGCTTGAGGAGGCGCATATTACTATACCCCCCTATTGATTGCAAGCTGTTGTTTGGAACCGGATACCCCCGCACGGGGCGACCTCCGTGGCGGGTTTACATTGTACCGGCACCTGTGCTACCGTGCCGCACCAATCAATTTGCACAGGTACGAGGTTACGGCATGGAACTCAGTTTTTCCCAGTCGAGCAACGAGATAGAACAGGCCATCAACCGCCTGATCGAGGCGACGGGCGACATCCATCACCCCCGGATCACCCGCGAGATGCTGCTTTCCTGCCTCAAGATCGGGCAAGAGGTGGACTACCTGGCCGATCTCAAGCTGATCAACCAAACCCTGCGTGAAATGCGCTACACCGCCCGCGTCTTCGGCCCCTACCGCAACCGCAAAAAGGTCACGGTGTTCGGCTCGGCCCGCACCGGAGAACATGAGGAGATGTACCGGAAATGCGTCCGTTTCAGCCGCACCCTGGCCGAGAAGGGGTACATGATCATCACCGGCGGCGGGCCCGGCATCATGCAGGCCGGCAACGAGGGGGCCGGCAGCGAAAACTCCTTCGCCGTCAACATCCGCCTCCCCTTTGAACAGAGCCCCAACCCGGTCATGCTGCGCAACCCGCGGCTGGTGACGTATAAATACTTTTTCAACCGGAAGGTGGCCTTTGTCAAGGAGGCCGATGCCGTGGCCGTCTTTCCGGGCGGTTTCGGCACCCTGGACGAGGCCATGGAGGTCTTTACCCTGATCCAGACCGGCAAGACCTCTCCCAAGCCGCTCATCCTGGTGGACGACCAGGATGGTTACTGGGAGCAGTTCTTCGGTTTCGTCAAACAGAGCCTGCTGGTGAAGGGTTTCATCTCGGGTGAGGATTTCTCGATCTTCACCATCACCAAGAACGAGCAGGAGGCGGCCGAGGTGATCGAGACCTTTTACCGGGTCTACCACTCCCTCCGCTTCATCGACCACCGCTTGGTGATCCGTCTCAACAAGGAACTCACCACCCAGCAGGTCGCCACCCTGGAGGAGGAGTTCCCCGAACTGATCAAGGAAGGGGATCATATCCACCGCTGCGGAGAGTTCCCCGAAGAGACGGACGAGCCGGACCTGGCGAACCTGCCGCGCATCTCCATGATCTTCGACCACCACCATTACGGGCTGTTGCTCGCGTTCATCCACCGGATCAATACGTTTTGACACATACCACCCCCTCATACTTTTTGACTTCTCTCCTCGCCCTGTGATATAAATACCCACTTTTTCCCGATAACAGCACACTCTGAATTCATCCATACGAGGGAGGCATGCAATGAACCAGTTTAAAGGAAGCATTGTCGCCATTGTCACACCGTTCAGGAACGGCACGGTGGACGAGGAAAGGCTGCGCGAACTGGTGGAATTCCAGATCAGCGGCGGCACCGACGCCATCGTGCCCTGCGGCACCACCGGCGAGTCGTCCACCCTGGATTACGAGGAGCACGACCGGGTGATCGAAATCGTCATCCAGCAGGTGAACAAGCGGGTTCCGGTCATCGCCGGCACCGGCTCCAACTCCACGGCCGAGGCGATCGAGATGTCCCTGCACGCCAAGAAGCTGGGCGCCGACGGCTGCCTGCTGGTCACCCCCTACTACAACAAACCGACCCAGGAAGGTCTCTTTCGCCACTACATGGCCATCGCCGACGCCGTGCCCCTTCCGCAGATCCTCTACAACGTGCCGGGCCGCACCGGCGTCAACATGTTGCCCGAAACCGTGGCCCGTCTGGCCGAACACGCGAACATCGTGGCCATCAAGGAGGCCACCGGCTCCCTGCAGCAGGCCTCGGAGGTACTGGACCTGTGTGGGGACAAGATCGATGTCCTCTCCGGCGACGATTTCATCACCTTCCCCATGATGGCCTGCGGCGCCAAGGGGGTCATCTCGGTCACGGCCAACATCATGCCCGCCGAGATCGCGGCCCTGGTGGACGCCTTCAGTGCGGGCGACCTGGAGAAGGCGCGCCTGCTGCACCTGAAGACGCTCAAGATCAACAACGCCATGTTCATCGAGAGCAACCCGGTGCCGGTCAAGACCGCCCTGGGGCTGATGGGCAAGTGTTCGGACGAGGTCAGGCTGCCGCTGGCTCCCATGAGCGAAGCCAACAAGGCCAAGCTGGCCGGTATCATGAAGGAATACGGACTCATCTAATTCATAATCTGCCACAGAGACACGGAGACACAGAGAAAAGCGGGAAAACAAAAACAAAACAAACGTTTTTGATTTTTGTTCCATTGAGTTAGGTTTACCCCCTGAATCCATGATGTTGGTTTTTCTCTGTGAACCTCTGTGTCTCCGTGTCTCTGTGGCGGAAGTAAAGGATCTCACCATGATCAAGATCGCCGTCTGCGGCGCTGCCGGCCGCATGGGACAACGCATCATCAATTCCATCATCGAGGCCGAAGGGGTTGAACTCTCCGGAGCCCTGGAGCGTCCGGGACACGCCCTGGTGGGCCAGGATGTGGGCCTGATCGCGGGCTGCGGCGAGCTGGGGGTCAGGGTTTCCGACGACCTGAACGGTATCATTGCCGGCTGCGACGTGCTGATCGACTTCACTGCCCCCAAGGTATCGCTCAGGAACCTGGAGGCGTGCGCCCTCAAGCGGAAATCGATCGTGATCGGCTCCACCGGGTTTACCCCCGAGGAACGGGCCCTGGCTGTTGAACTGGCCCGGGAGATCCCGGTGGTGATCGCCCCCAACATGTCGGTGGGGGTCAATGTCTGCTTCAAGATCTTGAAAGACATCGCCAAAACCCTGGGGGACGACTTCGACGTGGAGATCGTGGAGGCCCACCACCGGCTGAAAAAGGACGCCCCGTCCGGCACGGCCGTGCGCATGGGCGAGGTGGTGGCCGAGGCCCTGGGGCGCGACTACAACAAGGTGGCCACCTTTCACCGCGAAGGGATAACCGGCGAGCGGACCAAAGAAGAGATCGGCATGCAGACCATCCGCGGCGGCGACATCATCGGCGAGCATACGGTCTACTTCATCGGCATGGGTGAACGGATCGAGCTCTCCCATCGCGCCATGACCCGCGACATGTTCTCCCGGGGCTCGGTACGGGCCGCAAAATGGGTGGTTTCGCAAAAACCGGGCATCTACGACATGCAGGACGTGCTGGGGTTGCGGTAACCGGCGCCGCACGCACCGGAACCGACATTTTCACGTCCAGCCCCCCATTGGAGAGACCGCCCGGCCCTATGCATTCCGTAACCCCCACCATACGCCACAGTATCGCTTTCAGGATGACGGTGGCGGTGTGCGTCTTTGTCGTCCTGTTCCTGTCATTGCTGGCCGCGGGCGCCCTGGTGTACTTCAAACACGAATTGCGGCAGACCATAACGGCGCAGCAGTTCACCATGCTGACCGTGATCGCGCAAAATATCGGCCAGAAGCTGAAACACTCCCAGCAGGTCGTCATCGACGTCTCACGCCACGTCACCCCTGAAATGGTGAAGGACAGCGACGCCGCGCAACGCTTCCTCGACGCCCGTTTCGGCGTCAGGAGCACGTTCGACAATGGCCTGTTCCTCTTCTCCCGGGAGGGGAGGATCATCGCCGAGTCCCCGTTTCTTCCCAACCGGCGCGGCCGGGACATCTCGTTCCGGGATTATTTCAAAAAGACGATCGCCACGCGGCAACCGGTCATATCGGCCCCTTTCATCTCCACGCACACCCCCGACACTCCGGCCGTGCTGTTCACCGCCCCGGTGCTGGACGACAAGGGCGAGGTGATCGCCATCCTGGGCGGCGGTCTCAACCTGCTGAACAACAACTTTCTGGGGGAGCTTGCCAGCACCCGCATCGCCTCCAGCGGCTATCTCTACCTGCTCTGCCGCGACCGGACCATGATCATGCATCCGGATACGTCGCGGATCATGCAGGTAGCCGCCCCGCCGGGGGCAAACAAACTCTTGGACAAGGCGCTGCAAGGCTTCGAGGGCTCCGGCGAGAACATCAACTCCCGCGGGGTGGCGGCGCTGACCTCGTTCAAGCACCTTCACGCAACCGACTGGGTCATCGTGGCCACCTATCCGCGGGACGAGGCATACGCACCGGTCTACCGGGCACAAAAATACCTTGTGGCCTCACTGCTCATCGGCACGGCGGTCATCATCCTGGTGGTCAGACGGATCATGGAGCGCAATACCCGCACCCTGATGCGCTTTGCGGTCCATGTCAGGGACATTGCGGCCAAACAGGGGGCGGAACGGCTATTCCGTCATGATTCCGACGACGAGATCGGCATCCTGGCCCAAACCTTCAATTACATGATCCAGGCCGAGGACCGCAAGAGCGAGGAATTGTTCCATGCCAGCACCCACGACGCCTTGACCGGGGTGTTCAATCGCGCCTATTTCGACGACCAGATGGCGCGCCTGTCCCGCGGGCGCCAGACACCCATCTCCGTGGTGATCGCCGATATCGACGGCCTCAAGTTCTGTAACGATTCCCGCGGCCATGTGGCGGGCGATGCCCTGATCAAGGCCACGGCCCGGGCCTTGGCCGAGTCCTTCCGTACCGAGGACGTCCTGGCCCGCATCGGCGGCGACGAGTTCGGTGTGCTCCTGCCGGGGGTGGCTGCGGATCCGGTGGAGGTGACACTCACGCGCCTCAGGACCGCCGTGGACAAGACAGAGCCGCCGGTGGCCGGCTTTCCGCTGTCCGTCTCGTTCGGGAGCGCAACAGCCCTGGTTCCGGACGGGCTCATGGAGGCGTTCAAACAGGCGGATCAGCGCATGTACCGCGCAAAGCGGGCCAAACTGCTGGAGGAATCCGACGCATAGTCGTTACAGATTCCATACGGGAACATCATCCAAACGCAGGAGGAAATTGTGGCAAAGATCAATGACAATTATTTGAAGCTCAAGGCCGGTTACCTGTTTCCGGAGATCGGCCGCCGCGTACGCGCCTTTGCCGAGGCAAACCCGTCCGCCAAGGTCATCCGCCTGGGTATCGGCGACGTCACCCGCCCGCTTGCCCCGGCCGTGCTCAAGGCCTTCCACGCCGCCGTGGACGACCTGGCCACCACCGACAAGTTCGCCGGCTATGGCCCGGAGCAGGGGTATGACTGGCTTATCAACGCCATCATCGAGAAGTCCTACAAGCCGTTGGGCGTCTCGTTGAAAACCGAGGAGATGTTCATATCTGACGGCTCAAAATGCGACTGCGCCAACATCTTGGACATCTTCGCCCTGGACAACGTGGTGGCCATCGGCGACCCGGTCTACCCGGTGTACAACGACACCAACGTCATGATCGGCCGCACTGGCGAAGCCGACGACAAGGGGTACTACAAGAACATCGTCTACATGCCGTGCAACGAGGCCAACGGCTTCATCCCGGCCCTGCCCACCCGGAAGGTGGATATCATCTACCTTTGCTTCCCCAACAATCCGACCGGTGTGGTGGCCGGCAAGGCCGAACTGAAAAAGTGGGTCGATTACGCCAATGCCAACGACGCCGTGATCTTCTTCGACGCCGCCTACGAGACGTTCATCACCGATCCCGCCATCCCCCACTCCATCTACGAGATCGAAGGGGCCAAAAAGTGCGCCATCGAGTTCCGCTCCTTCTCCAAGACCGCCGGCTTCACCGGCGTCCGCTGCGGCCTGGTGGTCGTGCCGGAAGAGGTTACGGGTACCACTTCCACCGGTGAGCGCTACAGCTTCAACAAGCTCTGGCTGCGCCGCACCACCACCAAGTTCAACGGCGCTTCCTACCCGGTCCAGCGCGCCGCCGCAGCGGTCTACTCCGACGAGGGGTGGACCCAGACCAGGGAGATTATCGACTATTACATGGAGAACGCCCGTATCATCCGTGAAGGGCTGAAGGAGGCGGGCTGCACGGTCTACGGCGGCGTCAACGCCCCCTACATCTGGCTCAAGACGCCGGGCGGCATGACCAGTTGGGACTTCTTCGACAAGCTGCTGAACGAATGCAACGTGGTCGGGACGCCTGGCTCCGGCTTCGGCCCCAGCGGCGAAGGGTTCTTCCGGTTGTCGGCTTTCGGGCACCGTGAGAATGTGATTGAGGCGGTGGAGAGGATCAAGAAAAACCTCAAGTAGATAGAAAGGGCGCCCGTTGTGGCGCCCTTTTTCATGCGTGATTTCTGCTTGTTGAACGGGGAAGGTTGGGGTATCTTCACCTTAGGACGGTGGCTGTTCATCAACACGGAGAATAAAATTATGGCAACGGCAACGGAAATTCAGCACATTTCCGAACAGATTTGCAAAGAATTTGCTCCGCAGAAAATCATCCTGTTCGGTTCCCATTCATGGGGCAATCCGGATAATGACTCTGATGTCGATCTGCTGGTCGTGGCACCGTTTCAAGGGAAACCATGGCGGTTCGCCGTTGAAATCAGGGAGCGCATCAATGCGGGAATCCCACTCGATTTGATGGTTCGCACCCCGGAACAGCTCCAAGAACGCCTAGCAAAACACGACATGCTTCTGACCGAAATCGTCACTCGCGGCACGGTGCTCTATGAAGCCTGAAACAATGGAGTGGGTGACCAAAGCCGATGCTGATCTTGACACCGCGAAACGTGAGGTGGCAGTCGTCGAAGCACCAAATTATGATGCGGTTTCTTTTCATGCCCAGCAATGCGCGGAGAAATACCTGAAGGCCGTCATGGTCGAAGCGGGTATGCGCGTTCCGCGCATCCATGATCTTGAGGCGTTGATAAACCAACTATCCGGGCCGTACCCGGACCTGGAGCGGATACTTCGTTATGCAAGAATACTGTCGGCAATGGCGGTTGAGGTCAGGTATCCGGGCATGACGGCGGATGAGGATGATGCGGCGGAATCGCTCAAAGCTGCAAGGGCAATATGTGAAGTGGTACGTGTGATTTTGGGGTGTTCTTGAAACAAGAATCTGCCCCGGAATTCTGGATGGCCAGGTGATATCGATATCGCATCGGATGCCATGTATCGCGAGATCAAGAGTAAAGGGACGTGGGTTCTGGTGTAGGTGTGGGATTGCCAGGCTTTGCATGACACCATGCATAATCCACGAGGCGGCCAATCGGCCGCCTTTGCTGTTTCAATCTATCTCACCACCGAATACCACGTCCCCTTGTGCCATGTTGTCCCAGATATCCCTGCTGACAGTTGGAGCAGATGCAGCTTGACGGTGTTGCGATTGGCGGCCAGGAAGGTTACTGCATCGGCAATGGTGACCCTGCCACGCTCCCAGCATCTTTTCCTCCAGCGGTGCCAGCTTCTCCAGTACCTGTTCGCGCTCGATCTTGCCGAGCAGGACGTCTTTTTGCTTTTTCAGGCTGGTCAGGAAGAAACCCAGCCAGTCATCCAGACTTTCCTCTTCACTCCGGATCAGCTTCTGTGATGCCCGCAGCGCCCGGTAATAACCATGAAATTACCCATAAATATCCCCAAAATACCCTTATGGTTTCCAGGAGACAGGATATTAAAACACAAAAGAGGCCGAGGGACTCATACCCCTTGGCCTCTAACTGTCCACACCTGATCGATCAACCAATTACAGCTTCACATCCAGCTCATTCTGGAAAATCTGTTCACGAACCTGCTTTTTCCTGATCAGAACCAGTTCGGAATTGCGCATTCTCATGATGGCCGGCGGCTTGCGGTGCGAGTTGTAGTTTTCCGGCGACATGCTCTCGGAATAGGCTCCCGTGCCGCCGATTACCACATAGTCACCGATTTCCGGTTCGGCAATCAGCACCGGCACGATGTTGCCGTCGCCGTCCAGACGCACCGAATCGCCGCTTTCGCAGCAGCGCCCCACAATCCCGAACGCTTTCAGCCCGGCCGTCGGCGTGCCGTCATACTCGCTGGAGAGCAGCGTACCGTCCTGGCGCACGATGGCGATGGGATGCTCGGAGCCGTACAGCAGCGGGCGCGTCAGCAGCTCCATGCCGCCGTCAACGATCAGGAAGTTCAGCTCGTTGGTCAGCTTTTTGTCGATAATCCGGGTGATGATATGGCCCGAGTTGGCCACCACATAGGTTCCCGGCTCGATCTCCATCTGCAGTTCGCGGCCGGTTGCCTCCTTGAACTCCTTTATCCGCTGTGCGGCATAGGCTCCCAGCGACGCGATGTCGGCCTGTTTTTCCCCCGGCATCCTGGCGACCTTGAGCCCTCCGCCGAAGCTGACCGTGGTGGCATCCGGGAAATAGGTCCGCACAAAGCCCAGTTCACGATCGATATTCTCCCGCCACTTTTCCGGGTCGCCCCCTGAGCCGATATGGACATGAACCTGGGTAAAGCGTAGTCCCTGCTCGTCAGCCATGGCCTTCACTTTAGGGACATCGTTCAAGTGCACGCCGAAGCAGGAATATTCGCTTCCGGTATCGCGGGTCTGGCTCTCACCGCCGCCGGCTGCTCCCGGATGAACCCTCATGGACAGGTTTATATTGTTGTTTCTGGCAAAGTCGGCAATCAGTTGATATTGCAGCATGGAGCAGACGTTGTATTTCAGTCCGGCCCGGATCATCTCCTCCAGTTCCGCGCGCTCCTCACCGGATGCAACCTCCTGGGTCGTCAGCATCATCCGGCTATATGGAACCCCGGCGGCAAAAGCACGGGCCGCTTCCTCAAGTGACGAGCAATCCAGATCCAGTCCTTTATTGGTGACGACACGCAGTACGGTACGATCCGAGTTTGCCTTCATGGCGTAGCGTACATGCAGGCCGTACGCATTCGGCATGTTCAGCAACTGTTCACAACTGCTTTCTATATATCCCTGATCATGCAGATATACCGGTGTTCCCCACTGTCGAGCTATTTTCGGGATGAGCGTTGCGTCCAGTTTGGTCGGACCAAAGTGTTGCATTGTCATTCTTTCAACCTCACAAATTTGATATGAGCCCGCGTTCCCCGATCCCTTCAGGGCAACGTGAAAAGGGTTGTATATCTTATGTAACATTTTCGACCGGCGCGGCGCAACATCTCTCTGGAAGTTTGTTGCAGAGCGATGAAGTCACGGAGAAAGTTTATTGAATTCAAAGGGCGGCCAATCGGCCGCCACCTTTGCTGTTTCCACCGGAAATGAAAATGGCCAGGATGCAGCATCCTGGCCATTTTCGTTTTCCCCTGCTCCGGGTCAAGGGGTCTTGACAATCTTGGTATAGAGATAGTCGTTATTGGCAACCGGTATGTGGCAGCCGAAGCACTCACCGACGAAACCGGCATCCTTGCCGTAAGGCTTCAGATCGTTCCCCACAAAACGGGCAAATCCCCACCCTCCGGTATCCTTGTACTTTTTAGCGTCTTTGACCATGAACTCGACCTGCTCGAATGCGCCCGGCTCGGTGGCCACCGGGAAGGCTGGATTTTTTTCCGCTTTCCAGGCCACCTTGGCCAGCACGCTGCCGTCCGGAAGGGGCTTGGTGCCGGCACGCAGTGCTGCGACAGCGATCTCGTTGCCGGTGATGATGCGGATATGTCCCTTGTCCTCGCGGTATGAAGGCGCAATTACCTTCCATGATATGTAGTCGGGATAGAGGGCAATTCCATTGGGAGCCACCGGCCGGCTATCGGCACCAACAAAACCTGCAACCAGCAAAAGAGCGACACCAGACAGCACTATGTTCCGCATAAGGACCTCCTCGCTTCAAAATTGAGTATGTGCATAATAGTACCAGTGATTCCCCTGGTTACAACTGGAGAATATTCCGGGTATTTCGGTGGCAACAATCAATTTAAAAAAGCGGCCAAGCGCCCGCTGGACCTGGACGGGTTCCCCGCATACCGCGACGGGATCACCGACCGCCTCACTGATTCCTCTGCACTTTGAAAACAAAGTGTGGCAAGATGTCCGTACACGAGTCATCAATGTTATCCCTGAGTACCTGGATTTTATGACCAATTTTTCGCTGTTTCCGGCACCGTCGATCCTGCTCCCGGTGTTGAAGCTGTTTGTCGTCCCGGTCGGCGGCGGCATCCCTGCCGGCGTCATGCTCGCACAGGCCAAAGGTGTGTCCTGGCCCGTCACCGCATTGCTCTACCTGGTGTCCGATATCCTCCTGGCGGTGGTCTTTGAACCGGTCCTGCTCCTGATCGCACTGGTGTGCGGCAAGGTAGCGTTCCTGGCCAGGGTCGGCGCCCTCCTGAAGGCCGCCACGGCGCGGAGCGTGGCGCATTTCAGCGGGACCGGCGCTGGCCCTCTGTCGCTCATCATGATCGCCTTCGGTGTCGATCCCATGACCGGGCGCGCCTCTGCCCTCGCCGCAGGCCATGGGTTCGTTGCCGGATGGGCTATCGCCATTGCCGGTGACCTACTTTATTTCGCCGTCATCGCGATCACGACCCTGCGCCTGAATACGTATATCCACGATCCCAACACGACCATGCTGATCGTCCTTGCTGCCATGTTCCTCGTGCCGGTACTGGTCCGCCGCATCCGCTCACCGAGCATAGGTACTGCGGGCCGGGACAAGATACGGGCATAAATTCCGCAGAAGCCCGCCGGCTTGTTGGACAGCCTCCACCGTAACGGTCGCATCCCTGCGGGCCTCGATGATAACGGTTCCGCTGGACCGGATGGTGAATTCCTCCTTCCCGGCAAGAACGTAGTCCACCGGGTCGCCGGCCTGGGTCACCCAGAGCATCCCCTTGTCACACCGCAGTCTGTTCCCTTGATTATCGGGCTGATCGGTGCATTGGCAAAAGGGCTGATGCGCTGAAGGCGGGGACGAACGGGTGAATTTCCTACCCTCCCCCGTCGGCAGCCATCTGTCGCAAGTTCGTGATATCCCGCAATGGTGGCGCCCCGAACAGCCGGTTGTATTCACGGCTGAACTGGGAAGGGCTCTCGTAGCCGACCTGAAACCCTGCGGTCGCGGCATCCATACGTTCCGCCAGCATCAGGCGCCTGGCCTCCTGCAAGCGGAGCTGCTTCTGAAACTGCAACGGGCTGAGGGCGGTCATGGACCGGAAGTGGTGGTGAAACGTGGAACTACTCATGCGGACCTGGGCAGCGAGGTCGTCGATACTCAATGGCTGTGCAAAGTTAGCCTTCAACCAATCGATTGCCCGCGCTATCTGATGACTCTGGCTCCCGGCCGACGCTATCTGGCGCAGACGCTCGCCCTGATCCCCCACAAGCAGACGGTAGATAATCTCCCGCTGGATGATCGGGCCAAGTATCGGTATGTCCTGCTGCTCGGCAAGCAGGTCGATCAACCGTTGAAAGGCGGTGAGCAGCGGCAGCGTCACTTCGCCGGTCGCCATGCCACGGCTCGATTGCTGCGCACGCGGCGGGGGAAGATTGCTGTCCACCATCAGTTGTGAGATCTCGCGCTGATCAAGCATTAACCTGAGCCCCAGGTACGGCTTCTCCCGGCTCGCCTCGATAATCTGCACAACCGTGGGTAGATGCACGGAGGTGATCAGATAATGGTGCGCGTCATACACATAGGTGTCATCGCCGAGCAGCACGCGCTTGGCGCCTTGTGCGACCAGGCACACGCTCGGTTCGTACACGCCGCTGGTCGGCTCGGTCGGTTCGTCCTGCCGAAAAAGTGACAAACCGGGGACTGCGCTTGTGTGCTGCTCCTCTTTTTCGGTCAATCGGGCAATGCTCTTTCCCAGGGTTTCGATCGCAACTTCCACGCCGTTAGTGCCGGTATCCCGTATAAATGCCTCTTTCATCTTTACTTCCTCCTGATCGAATACTATCCAACTCCACATTACGTTACAACTATTATCCCGGCTGTCGAACAATCAGGCAATAAATTAACAGGATCGGTCTACCGATCTGTGCTTCTCCTGGAGTGCGGTCATATCAACTTAAAAACCGACCGGATTTTTTTTTAAAAAAATTGATTTCCCTGCGCAAGGTGTATATGAATACCCAACCGCTACAGTCTGGTGCGTAGCATGAACCATCTATTCACATTTCTGACTGACCAGAAAAACTGGAGGTCAAGGTAGGGCATATGCTCTATTCCTTGGCCTCTTTTTTTGTTTCTGGAACGTATGTACATGAATAACTCAATTGCCCATTCAGCAATCGTATCAATCAAGGAGGGGAACCAATAATGATTATATTTAACAGACGGCTTGGTCGAATCACTAGTAAGAAATGTAAAATGTACGGAGTCTTGGCAGGAGCAATGTTTTTAATTGGACGGGTATGTAGTGCCGAGGCATTTGATATTCCGACTGGGAATGAAGATGTCCAGATACGCTGGGATAATACACTCAGATACAGTTATGCAGCTAGGGTGGCAAATCAGAATCAGCAATTATTGGCTAATCCAAATATGGATGACGGGGACCGTAATTTCAGTCACGGCACGGTGGGTGATCGGATCGATATACTTTCAGAGCTGGATGTTGTTTACAAAAAAGATTTTGGCGTCAGGGCTAGTGGTGCCGGTTGGTATGATTTTGCCTATGATGGAAATTTTACAAACACGAACACTGCAACCTCAAATCATATGGTTAATGGTTTACCCGTGGCAGGAGGTTTAAATAGCGAAGCTAAAAAATGGTACCTCGGGCCTAACGGAGAATTGCTTGATGCTTTTACATTTGGCAAGTTCACTATTGGTGATATTCCGGTGACCTACAAGGTGGGGCGTCACACTGTCTATTGGGGTGAGAGCCTGCTATTTGGTGGAGCCATCCATGGTGTTTCATATGGGCAAGCGCCGCTGGATATTGCAAAAGCGCTCGTGATGCCGGGCACGGAGGCTAAAGAACTGTTTAGGCCATTGAATCAAATATCAGTTCAGGTTCAGCCAACTAAAGATTTAACTATTATGGGGCAATATTTTCTGGAATGGGATTCATTTCGCTTTCCAGAAGCCGGAACCTACCTGGGTGCGTATGATTTTCTCCAGAGAAGCAGTGAATCCCTGATCACCGGACCGGGCCAGAGAGCGATCCGCAGTAGCGATAGCGAGCCGTCACCGTTTAATAATTGGGGGGTCGCAGTTCGATACAGCCCGGACTGGCTGGATGGCACATTAGGTCTGTATTACCGCAAATTTGCCGATATGCAGCCCCAGGTAGCCGTCAGACCAACCGCAGCCACACTGCCGGCAGCAGCTGGCACCGCACTTGGGTATACAAGACTTGCAGCCCCGGGAACAACACCGGCACCATATGCATTCTCAGCAGCATCCATACCGGATATCAGCGCAGGAAGAGTTGGGAACTTCTACCAGACTTACGGCGAAAACATACAATTGGTCGGAGCAAGCTTCTCTAAACAGTTTCTCGGGGTCAGTACCGGGGCTGAATTATCCTACCGTTGGAATATGCCGCTTGTCAGCAAGCCTGTTATGATTCTACCAACTCCCCTTGTTTCAAGCGTACCTGGTTCAGTTAATTATGTTCCGACCGACGGTCAGACTCCGGGAGCACGAGGTAACACATGGCATGGCGTGCTCAATTTCCTTGGAACGCTTCAACTAGCACCACTTTTTGATGGCTCAAACTGGATCGTAGAGTTTGTATGGAACCGCCTGGATCGTGTAACCCAAAACAAAGCGGCATTAAAAAGTGGAGATTCAGGTTATACGGGTATTGATGCTGTAACGAAAGATTTCTTTGGGGCCGGTGTAAGTTTTACACCTGTCTGGTACCAGGCTCTGGCTGGCCTGGATGTGACCATGCCGCTCAGTTACAGCAGGGGGCTTAGCGGTAATTCAGTAGTGTCCGGTGGCGGCAATCACGACTCCGGCACATGGAGCGCGGGCCTTGGATTCGATCTGTTTACCCAGTACAAATTTGACCTCAAATACATAAACTTTTTTGGCCCGATTGACGCGAGCAATAATCCGAACGGCTTTGCCACAGCCGCACTTAAAGACCGGGATATGGTCACCTTTACGTGCAGCACCAAATTTTAATATCGATCAAGGAGAAACTGCATGATGTTACGAAGAAGTATATTAACCCTCGGCATTTCGCTGACATGCATGATGCCTGCTTTTGGGGCCGTCAGTTCTGAAGAGGCCGCACGTCTGGGTTCAACTTTCACAGCAATTGGAGCGGAAAAGACAGGTAATGCCGACGGAACAATCCCGGCATATACCGGTGGCCTCAAAACGCCGGCCACATTTAAAAAGGGTTCCGGGGTTCGTCCTGATCCATTCGCGGATGAAAAGCCGCTATTGTCTATCAATCCCAAAAACGCTGATAAATATTCAACCAAGCTTACAGAAGGAAGCAAAGCGCTCTTAAAGAAATATCCAACATACAGAATAGATGTTTACAAAACGCACCGAACCGTTTCATTTCCACACTACGTACAAGATGGTACTGCAAAAAACGCCGTAACAGCCAAGGCAATCAACGGCGGCATTTCAATTCAAAATGCCACGAACGGCATTCCCTTTCCAATCCCCAAAGACGGCAATGAGGCCATGTGGAATCATCTGCTTCGTTACTCGGGCGAGGCGATGAAGCTGAAGTACAAGTCCTGGAATATTGACGCATCCGGCCGCAGGACCCTTGGTGTCTCGGCCACGGTTCATCAGCAATATCCGTACTACGACAGGAAAAACCCAAGTGTTGAGAATTATTACATGATAAAGGCACATTTTGAAGATCCGCCACGCCGCAGCGGCGAGGCATTGATGCTGATCGACCCGCTCGATTTCACAAAAAAAGGCCGGCGGGCCTGGCAATATCTTCCCGGACAGCGCAGGGTGAAACTCGCCCCTGATTTGTCTTTTGACACGCCAAACCCTGCAAATGCGGGGGCTACCACCTACGATGACGTCAATATTTTCAACGGTTCCATGGAGCGTTACACCTTCAGGCTCATTGGCAAAAAAGAGATCTATGTGCCCTACAATGCGTATAAGGCCGTCTATGAGACCAAGCCGGAAGCGTTATGTTTGCCCAGGCATGTCAACCCGGACTATCTCCGTTGGGAATTGCATCGGGTCTGGGTGGTTGAGGCCAGCTTGAAACCGGGAAAACGGCATATTTACAGCAAGCGGGTATTCTACCTGGATGAAGATAGCTGGGCTGCCGTGGCCAGCGAGCAGTATGACGCACGCGGCCAGTTGTTCAGGACATCCTTTTCCCTGCTCACCTACAGCTATGACATACAGGCCCCTTTTACCGACCCGATCACCTTCTACGATCTGGTGGCCGGTACGTACACCCTGAGTGTAAACCTTGGGGATAAGGGTTCTCTGCACTATATCAATCCGTTATCGGATAAACAATGGAGCCCGGACTCATTGGCCGGCAGCGGCATACGGTAGTTTGTTTGCCCGTTAGGTTGAAACCTGATTCTAAACAATAACGTTACTGCACCTTCCATCCCCGGCAGGCGGTGGAAGGCGGTATCGTTCCGGGAGCAGCAATGAATGTCCGTACCGTTGCGTATATCATCAGTACGTTTTTGGTGGTGCCGGGTGCAGTATGTGCCAATGGTGCCCTTGGAAGTTTCAACGATGTGCTGGACACGCCGTCGCATAAAAGCCGCCTTGCGACCAAAACGCTCTTTAACGGAGTTTCTTTAGCCGGCAAACGTATTGTCTGTGTTGGACAGCGTGGTCATATCGTCTATTCGGACGATGGAGGAACGAGCTGGAATCAGGCCGAAGTCCCGGTAAGTTCCGATCTGACGGCGGTAACCTTTCCAACATCCCGGCACGGTTGGGCAGTTGGTCATGATGGAGTCATTCTACATACGGTTGATGCCGGCGCCACATGGAACAAGCAATTTGACGGCAGAGCCGCTGCCCGTGCCATGGCGGCCCGTCACGCCACTTTGAAAAACTGTACGGGTTGTCACGATAAAAAGGAAACGATCCGGACACCAGCCCGGGAATCAGCGCGAACCCTGAATACCCCGGCATTTGGAAAGGGTCCGGACAAACCGTTTCTCGATGTCTGGTTTGAAAATGAAAGCAACGGATATGCAGTGGGAGCGTTCAATATGATTTTCCGGACCGTTAATGGCGGCAAGGAGTGGGAACCGCTTTATAATCGGACGGAGAACAGGAAACGCTTGCACCTGTATGCGGTCAAGGCGGTAGGCAATGATATTTTTGTTGTTGGCGAACAGGGGCTTGCCCTGAAACTCGATAAGGTGTCCGGACAGTTCCGGGCGCAAAAAACCGGCTATAACGGGACATTGTTCGGAATAATCGGAAAACCGGGCTCGATTATCGTTTATGGTATGCGCGGCACCGCATTTCTCAGCAGGGATGCCGGAGCCGGTTGGCAGAAAGTGGCTACCGGAACACCTCTGGGGATCACGGGGAGTACCATGGCTGAAGATGGAACCATCGTCCTGGTAAACCAGGCCGGTCATCTCCTCATAAGCAATAACAATGGAGAAAGCTTCTCCCTTGCCAAAACAGGGAACCCGCAACCCGCGTCGTCTCTTGTTTCCCTCGGCAAGGGCACGTTTCTGATTGCAGGCTTGCGTGGTATGCAGAGACAGAACGTAACCGGACCGGTGGATAATGGAGAACAGCATGGCGGCCGCTGATAGAGAACAGATCGACACGGATGGAACTGAAGATATGCCTGTTGTCAGGGAGGTGCGGGATTTCGATAAACAATCCGGAAATCTCCTGGAACGTTTTGTTTTCAATAACCGTACCCTGCTGATAGCAATCTGCGCCGTTATCACGCTTGCATTGGCATACCAACTGACCCACATCATTTTCAATGCGGGTTTCGAAAAAATGATCCCCCACAAGCACCCCTACATCAGGAATTATCTGGCTAATAAGGGTGAATTGCGTGGGCTTGGCAATGCACTGCGAGTTGTTGTCGAGACCCGGAAACGGGATATTTTCGATCCCGAGTATCTGGAAACAGTGCGTCAGATCAACGATGAGCTGTTCCTAACTCCGGGGGTTGAACGCGCCTGGGTAAAGTCGCTCTGGTCGCCGGCGGTTCGCTGGACCGAGGTTACCGAAGAGGGATTTCAAGGCGGACCGGTCATTCCCAGCAGCTATGACGGTTCCACGGTAAGTCTTGAAACAGTAAAATTGAATATCTCCCGGGCAGGTCTGGTTGGCAGCCTGGTTGGGGCTGATTATAAATCAACAATGATTACAGTGCCGTTGATGGATACTGATCCGGGTACCGGCAATAAACTCGATTACAGCGCCTTTGCCAGGACATTGGAAAACACTATCCGCAGCAGGCAGAATGCAACGACTGCAATTCATATCGTGGGATTTGCGAAGCTTGCCGGAGATCTGATTGATGGATTGAAGCAGGTGCTTGGATATTTTGCCGGCGCCGCGGCGATTGCCGCTGTCGTAATCTTCTTCTATACCCGATGTGTGCGCAGTACGATTCTTGTTATCAGTTGCTCGATTGTCGCCGTCATCTGGCAACTGGGACTGGTCACTCTGCTTGGTTTTGAACTTGATCCGTATTCCATACTGGTGCCGTTTCTGATCTTCGCCATCGGCGTGTCCCATGGGGTCCAGAAGATGAACGGTATCATGCAGGATATCGGGAGAGGGACTCACCGGCTTGTTGCCGCCAGATACACCTTCCGGAGGCTTTTCGTGGCCGGCATGACGGCACTTCTGGCTGATGCCGCCGGTTTTGCGGTGCTGATGCTGATAGATATACCGGTCATCAAGGATCTGGCATTAACCGCCAGCGTCGGAGTGGCAGTGCTGATATTCACCAACCTGCTTTTGCTGCCGGTACTGCTTTCCTACACAGGGGTCAGTGAATGTGCGGCAAACCGCAGCCTGCAAGAGGATGCCGAAGAGGTTCAGGGCAAGGGACTCGGAGCAATCTGGAATCTGCTCGATCGTTTTACCGAACGCCGGTGGGCAACAACCGCCGTAACAACAGCCGTCATCCTTGCCATTGCCGGTTTTGCCATCAGCCTGCATCTGAGAATCGGCGATCTTGATCCCGGTGCCCCTGAGTTACGTCCCGATTCACGTTATAACAAGGATAATGCATACATTACCGGGCATTACACGCTTTCCAGCGATTTGTTTGCCGTCATGCTCAAAACACCGCCGGACGGCTGCTACACGTATGAATCACTGATAGAGGCAGACCGTTTGTCCTGGGCCTTGCAGCAGGTTCCGGGTGTGCAGGCAACCGTATCCCTCGTCAATGCGGTACGCCAAGTCACTGCCGGCACTTTTGAAGGAAGTCCCAAGTGGCTGACCATCTCACGCAACCAGGATATCCTTAATTATGGCGGTCAACAGGCGTCAACAGGGAATCCGGATCTCTTTAACAACGACGCATCCGTCATGCCGATTATCGCCTATCTGGCGGATCACAAGGCAGATACGCTGGACAAGGTGGTGCAGGTGGCGGAGGAGTTTGTTAAGGAGCATGACAGCAAGGACCGGCATTTTCTCCTGGCGGCCGGAAGCGCGGGTATTGAAGCGGCAACGAATTCTGTCGTGAAACAGGCAAACCGGACCATGATGCTCTATGTCTACCTTGCGGTAATCATCCTGAGCTACATTACCTTCCGCTCCTGGAGAGCGGTGATTGTCGCGGTAGTGCCATTGATGCTGACATCCATCATCTGCGAGGCATTGATGGTGGTTCTCGGCATTGGCGTAAAGGTTGCCACGTTGCCGGTAATTGCCTTGGGTGTCGGAATCGGGATCGACTATGCATTGTACCTGTTAAGCGCACAGCTCACAAAACAACGTCAAGGTGAGTCCCTGGGGGTGGCGTATAGTCATGCCGTTCAATTCACCGGTAAAGTAGTCGGATTAGTGGGAATAACGCTGTCCGCCGGCGTGATTACCTGGGTGTTTTCTCCGATCAAGTTTCAAGCGGACATGGGTATTCTGCTGGCGTTCATGTTTGTGTTCAACATGTTGGGAGCACTCATTCTCATACCGTCACTGTCATTTTTTCTGCTTAACAGTGAAGGTGCCGTGTCGCAGGAACCGATACTGCAAGCGGTTGCACGTTTTTTTAACTCACTTGCACGCAAACTGAAGCGGATTTCGCTTGCGACCGAGTAACTCTTAACTCTTTGAACTCAAGCAAAATCTTTGGGTTCGTTCTTTAACACGACGGAGAATATCATGGCAGTGCGTATGACAGGTTCTGAACAGATTGTGGAAGGAAATGAAGGGGCAGCATCATCGCCCTCATATCCCTGGTTGGTATTTGCCCTTACATTCGGTCTGATGCTTTCGGATTACATGTCCCGGCAGGTGATCGTCTCGGTATTCCCGGCCTTGAAGGCTGAATGGGGGCTTACGGACACCCAGCTTGGATCACTGGTGAGCGTTGTTGCCCTGGTGGTCGGCATTTTCACCGTTCCGGTTGCCTTGCTGGCGGATCGTGTGGGACGCGTCAAAAGTGCCGCTGCCATGGCCATAATCTGGGGATTGGCAACCATTGCATGCGGTCTTGGCGGCAATTTCATGCTGCTGTTCGGCGCAAGGGCCTTGATCGGTCTGGGCGAGGCCGGCTATGGCAGCGCGGGCGGCGCGATTCTGGTGAGCGTATTTCCGCCCCGGCGGCGTTCAGCCGTAATTGGCGCTTTTCTCTCTGCCAGTATGTTCGGTTCGGTGTTGGGAGTGCTTTTAGGTGGGGTTGCGGCAAAACAGTATGGCTGGCGCGTGTCATTTATCCTTGTGGGCATCTTCGGTTTGATTCTGGCGGTCATTTTCCCGATTCTGGTACGCGAACCACGCATGCAACGAGACGATACTGATGACCGTATGTCTTTGAATTCCATCATGCGGAAATTATTGATGACGCGAACCCTTATCTGGACGTATATCGCTGCCGGTCTCATGATGTTTGTCCAGGCCGCCCTCATTTCCTGGATTCCCAGTT
>JAATGX010000299.1 GCA_015688915.1 Desulfuromonadales bacterium | reverse complement strand
CGTAGTTGGAATAAGTGGCGGCGGCAGTGCTGGCCAGTTGCGTGGCGGGAGTTGCCCCTTCAAACGTCGTTCCGGTGCCCGCCCTCGCCCCGGATCTTATATCCGCGTACCAGTAGGCATCCGAGATAGTGCCGGTGTTGCTGTACACGAATCCGTATCGGGCGGGGGTGGAAGTGTTGCCTGAATAGGCGATGGCGTAGGCGTCGCGGATGGTGCCGGAATTGATATAGGCGAACCCGGCATCCCATTTCGCCGCTACATTGGTATTATACAGGGCCGTGGTGTAGGCGTTGGTGATAGTGCCCCGGTTTTCATATACAAAGCCGGCCAAGTGAGGGGCATAGTTGTAAAGGGTTGTCGTAAAATTTGATGCATAACTCTGGTCGATGGTGCCGGTGTTTAACCCCACAAACCCCCCAGCCTTAGAGGTCGTATCGTCCAGAGCTATCTGGGCGTTGCTAAAGGAGCGTACGATGGTTCCGTTGTTTACCCCCACCAAGCCACCCACCCAGGAGATGGCAGTGGCATTATAGTTCCACCCGAGGGCACCGCCTGGGGTGTTGTAATACGCTGCCCCACTGTCGATGATCCTGCCGGTGGTTTCATTGGTGCCCACCAGGCCGCCCGCGATATTTGTCGGATAGATGTCCGAGTTATATCCATAGGATTGGGCGATCAGGCCGAAGTTCCTGCCCACCAGGCCGCCGACGCTGCTGGGAGTGCTGCCCGTGGTCGAATAGTCGTCCAGGTAGGCGCCCGAGATAAAGCTGTTGATGATGCTGCCACGGTTGTAATTCACTAGGCCACCCACGGCGTCGCTGCCATTGACCATGGCTCCGCTACCCGCGTTGTGCAGGTTGCTGACCACCGCGCCGCCGGCGATGGTGCCGAACAGGCCCGTCCCGGTCGTTTGAGGGGTATTGAGCGTATGGCCGAACCCGTTGAAGTTGCCAGTGAAGGTGCCGGTGGCGATGCCGTTCCAGCCGCTCGTAAAAGTCATGTTGATATTGCTACCCAGCACATAGTTCCCAGTCAGATCGGTTTTGGTTGCCAACTGGGCCGCACTATTGATGACGGTGTAGGCCGCCCCGTTCAGCTTCACGCCGCCGGTCCCGCTGAAGTCGATCCTGCCGGCGAACCCCGGATTGGTTGAGTATGAGCCCTGATAGGTATACAGCCCCATGGGGGTGCTGTCCGCATTGGTGCCGGTGCCGTAATTGGCCGCCAGGCCGGCCGTGCCCGTGGCGGTCATGACGGCATTGACGAAGATGTTGTTGGTGGCGTTCAGGGTTAGGGTGTTGGCCGACCAGCTCACCGCCTCGTTGACATTGATGTTGCCGTCCGCACCGCTGCCGTTGGTGGAGGCGATGGTCACGCTGCCGTTGGCCAGGGCAGCGGTGAGGGCGGTGGCTGTCATATCGCGGTTGGTGCCGATGGTGAAGCCATCGGGATCGATGAGCCAAGCGCCGCTTTGCCCATGGGCCGCCTTGGTGGTGATGGCCGCGCTGTCGGTGATCTTCACATGGTCCCCGCTGGTCTCGATGAAGCCACCGTCGCCGTGGACGGGGGCCGAGGCATCAAGCGTGCCGTCTACGTTGGCGGTGCCACCATGAGCGTACAGCTCGATATTCCCCTTGAGATCGTCGATGGTCCGGGCTTGGATCAGGCCGCTGTTGTTCACCTGGCTGCCCAACAGGTCATCGGCCGCCCTGGCGGTCAGGATGACCTTGCCGCCGTCGGCGTAGATGGCCTGTTTGTTTTCCACCAGACCGTTCAGGGTGCCTTCGTCGATGGTGACGTTCACCAGGGAGTCGCCGTTGAAGTTGAGGGTGACCTTGTTGCCGCTGGCCAGGGCCACGGTCCCCTTGGTGGCGGTTATGACCCCCTGGTTCGACACGGTGTTGCCGAGCAGAGCCACGTAGCCGCCATCCCCGGCCGTGATGGTGCCCATGTTGATCACCGAGCCGGTGGAGCCGTTGGCCTTGAAAGTGTACTTGCCGGCGTTGAAATCCTCATCCGACAGGTTAAGGGTGCTAGCCAGAAAGCCGGCGGTGTTGACGGTTGACCCCTTGGTGAGCAGCACACCGTTGGAGTTGAGCAGGAAAACCTTGCCGGTGGCATTGAGGGCCCCTTCCAGCACGCTCTTTTCGTTGCCGATGACCCGATTGAGGGTAATGGATTGGGAATTGGGCTGATTGAAATTGACCGTTTCCTGCGGCTTGGTGCTGAACCCTTGCCAGTTGATAGAAGCCCTGTTCGTGGATTGATTGATGTTGGTGACCGTGCCGGACTGGCTGATGTTCGCGGCTCCGCTGGTGACCACTCCCCCCTGGGGCGCCGCCAGTGCCGGACCGGATGCCAGAAGCCGATATCCCAGGATCACCGCGACCGCAAATAATAGGCTCCGCTTTTTGAACCTGCTTTCAAGCAACTGTTGCATTTTCATCCTCCTTAATCGGATAAGCGACCACGTTGTCGAAGACAGGGGCGGATACCCCTAATCATGTCAAAAAACATCGGTCCTTGCAGACCGTTATCGCCAAAATAATATAAACTGCTGCCCGAGGCGGGGCATGCCCTGTCTGGTGTGTACCGTTATGTACAATTATACATAACGTGTGCCAAAATAAAAATAAATAAACCTAAAAGAAGCAATTCAATACAGAGACATAGAGGGCACGGAGAAAATATTGAGGCAAAACGAAGAGTTGGATATACAGGCTGTCAACGGGATATTCACCATAGTGGTGAGAGTATTTTCTAATGATTCTTCTGTATTCTCTGTGACTCTGTGTTTCAAATGCATTGGACCGGCACGGCTGAGGAGCAAACCATAGGCAGGTGATGCTATTTTAGGCAACTTTGTTTTGACAACGCGCCAAAACCGCTCGGAGCGGGTTCTCTCCGAAAGGCATCAATGGGGGTGAAAAATGGGCAGGCTCCTGTTACATCGCGGTAACGGGCGTTTCTGGAAGGTAACGTGATGTTACTCGATGTTTCCGGCAGTTCCAACTAGGGCTTTCGTATCGGCCGCTTCACCGGGACGTTTCATTCTGAAAAAAGCAATTTATTCACCGTAAGACACAAAGAGCACAAATAAAACAAATGGTTAACTAAAAAGGAGACCACTCCTGACGGATGATTGGCTGTAGTACGGTACTATGAATGGCAATTAATTGGGTTTATTTCTAAACTTTGTGTCCTTCATGCCTTTGTTGTGAGTCAAATATAGTTTTTAGGTTCATTCCATGTTGCAATCAGATACTAAACCCGACCACTCCCAACCCCTCCTTATCAAGGAGGGGGGCTGACATCCCCCTTTCTATTATAGGAGGGGTTAAGAGGGGTAAGGTGTCAGCTTGAAAGCTTAGTGGAATCAGGACACCGGGAAATCAAGCCGGTTCCGGGCACCGCTGTTCCGGCGCGCCGGCTGGTGCCGAGCAGCTCTGCATGCCGTCGACCACCGCAAAATCCTCGCTCCCCACCGGGGCCAGGCCGATCCAGGCGTGGATCATCTCCTGGTCAAAGCCGAATCTGCGCTGATCTCCGACCTGCATGAGCGGCCGGCGGATAAGGAGATGGTCGGCCAGCATCGCCTCCAGGGCTTGCTTCCCGTCGAATGCCGCGGGGTCTATTTCCCGCGACTTGACCCGTGGCGAGTTCGGGTTGAACCACTCCCTTACCGGATGCTCGCCGAAGAACGACCGCAGTTCGTCCGCCGTCCATTCATGTTCCAAAACACTCCGGACCTCCAGATCATGCCCGGCCCGCCGCAGCATCTCCTGTTGCTTGGCGCCGGTCACGCATCCCGGCTTGGTGAAAAACAGCACTCTTGCCATAAGTTACGGCTCCTTTTTGGTTCCAGGGTACTACAACCGATCGATCCGTTCCCCGTTGCGCAGGGCGTTCCGGACGGCCGTGAGGCGGGCGTCCATCTCCTCGAA
Source organism: Desulfuromonadales bacterium (assembly GCA_015688915.1). Lineage (GTDB taxonomy): Bacteria > Desulfobacterota > Desulfuromonadia > Geobacterales > Pseudopelobacteraceae > JACPFJ01. Next base: position 2,163 of record JAATGX010000299.1, on the reverse strand, counting down.
CGCCGCAAGGTTGGCCCGCTCCGCCGGGCTCGTCTCCAGCAGTGCCGCGATGCCGCCGTTCCTGAACACCAGCCGCCGGTCCCCCATCAGGGCCAGGATCGGGTCGTGGGTGGCCATGAGCACGATCTTGCCTTCGCCCACCAGGGTATGCACCGCCCGCCTCCGGTCGATTCCGGCGTTCTCGATCTCGTCGATCAGCACGATGGGGGAGATGCTCAGGCACGATGTATCGGCGATCATCAAGGCCCGGGACTGGCCGCCGGACAGGGCCGTGACCGGTGTGTGGGGCGAAAAACGCTCTCCGGCCAGCTCGTTGGCTTTTGCGATGACCGTGGCGGTGATCCCGGCCACGTCGCCCAGCATGCGGCTCTCGGCGTGCATGGTGATGAATTCCGCCACGGTCAGGTCCATGACGAAGTTCATGTTCTGGGAGAGCTGGGCCACCAGCTTCTGTTCCAGGGAGAAGCGCCGGGCCGGGTCGGGGGCGCAGCCGTTGATCAGCACCCGCCGCCGGGTGGGGGTGTCTCCCTGGGCCAGCCATTCGATATCGGCCAGAAAGCGGCTCTTGCCGGAACCGGTGGGGCCGACGATGGAGATCACCTCTCCGGGACGGATCGTCAGGCTGAAATCCTCGGGGGCGCCGTCCTTGTCCACCCCTCCCAGGATGGTGATGGCCTCGATGGCCGGGCCGTTTCCCTTGTCCCTGAGCACAACCAGCAGATCCATGAAAGCGGTGAACCGCTCCCCCAGTTCCCGGCGCTCGATCCCCAGGTCTTCCAGGGTCTCGGCCGGGATTCGGCCGAAATAGGTTTCCGTGGATTCGTCTCCGGCCGGCAGCGGCAGACCCAGGGAGGTGAAAAAATCCTCTGCCCGGGGAAGCTCCCGCAGCAGATCGCCCAGGAGAAGGGCGGTGTAGCCGGATGTGGGGTGAAGGGTTTCCATGCCGCTCCCTCAGGAAAAATCTATCTTCCGGACGTTACCCATCTGAAAGTCGCTGCCGATCTTGCGCTGGCCGAGACAGTAGGAGCAGAGGGCCGCCGGCATGGAGAAACGCAAGAGCCGGCCGGTGAGGGAAACCGTTTCTTCCGCTCCGGCCAGGAGCCTGCCCAGTTCGTATCCCCCCTGGCCGGTCAGGCCGTTGACCTGCATGACCACCGCGCCCGGGTTGACCTGCCTGACCCGGTGGGCGAAGACCTCCCGTTCGGCCTGGGAAACGATGTCCCCCTTGGTGATGACCACCAGGTCGGCCATCTTCAGCATCGGCCCGATCTTGCGCGGCGTCTCCACACCACTCAGGTTGTCGATGACGCAGACCGCGCACACGTCCTTGATGTGTGGGGCGCAGCGGTTGCACAGCCCGGCGCTCTCGGCCACCAGCAGGTCGAACCCGCTCTGTTCGCCCCATTGCAGGCACTCCTGGATGTTGCTGACAAAAAAGTGGTCCGGGCAGAGGTTGCCGGACAGGCCGGTCCTGGCCGTGATCCCTTTCCGTTCGTAGAGCGCCTGGTCGCCGGTGGAGAGGCAGTCGAACTTGATGACCCCGACCCGGACGCCGTCCGCACGCAACGCCTCGGCCGCCCTGATGATCACGGCTGTCTTGCCCGACGACGGCGGGCCGGCCACGGTCACCAGGCGCATCTCAGGCCTGCTCCCGGCCGCGCCGGAAGGCGTCGTTGGCCGTGGCGGTCAGATGTTTGATGTCCTGCCCGGTGACATAGTCCCAACCGAGCCACTTGAACGTGGCGTCTTCGGGCAGGTGATTGTCCACCTGAGGGTGGACCGCGGGAAAAAAGGCCCCGGCAAAAATCCCGGCAACTTGCGGCCCGGCCAGAAAGGCGACCAGGTCGTCCAGTTCGGCCCGCTTCTCCGTCTTCACCAGCATGGTGACCGGACTGATCAGGGCGCCGTCCTCGGGCCAGACAATGCTGAACTGTTCCTTGCCGCGCAGGTTTTCCGCAAAGAAGAGCGGCATGACGCTGATGGCCGGGGCATCGGCGCTGCTGCCGAGCGCGGCCTTGACCATCTGGGACGGGTGCCAGCCGTACCGGACGTTTCTGCCCAGGTTGCGCAACCCCTCGACGCCGGCGTCCTTGAAGATCGTGAGCAGCAGGGTCTCGCAAAAGGTGCCGTCCTTGTGGCCCCGGATGGCCATGCTCCCGGCAT
>JAATGX010000084.1 GCA_015688915.1 Desulfuromonadales bacterium | reverse complement strand
GATCTGGTCATCAAGGTGCCGGTGGGCACGGTCATCTTTGACGCCGAGACCGGTGACCAGTTGGCCGACCTGACCGAGGACGGCCTGCGGATCGTCCTCCTGAAAGGGGGCAGGGGAGGGCAGGGGAACGCCCGTTTCGCCACAGCCACCAACAAGGCCCCCAAATTCGCCCAGCCGGGCGAGGAGGGGGAGGAGCGCAAGCTGCGGCTGGAACTGAAGCTCATGGCCGATGTGGGGCTCCTGGGGCTGCCCAACGCGGGCAAGTCGTCCCTGATCAGCAAGGTCTCGGCCGCCCGCCCCAAGATCGCCGATTACCCCTTCACCACCATGGCTCCCTCCCTGGGGGTGGTGGAGTACAAGAACTACCGTTCCTTTGTCATGGCCGACATCCCCGGCATCATCGAGGGGGCCAGCACCGGGGCCGGCTTGGGCCACCGTTTCCTCAAGCACCTGGAGCGTTCCGGTATACTGCTGCACCTGGTTGACATCTCCTGGATGCCGGATCGCGATCCCATTGCCGAATACGAGGCGGTCAACCGGGAACTGGCCCTGTTCAGCGCCGAACTGGCGAACAAGGAGCAGGCGGTGGTGATCACCAAGACCGACCTCCCCCGGACCCGGGAAGAGCTTGCCGGGATCACGGCCTGGTTCGAAGGCAGGGGGGTCAAGGTATTCCCGATCTCATCGGCCACCGGTGAGGGGATCGAAGCGCTTCTGGACGAGATTGCCCGGAGGTTGTGGGGCACGGCCGAGGTGGAGTGGTGATATGACCACCCCTATCCCCTCCTGTTTGAGGAGGGGATAGGGGTGGCAAGGTTTTCGATTGAAGAGGAAGCCCATGCGCAAGGATATCCTCAAAAACGTAAAGCGGGTGGTGGTCAAGATCGGCAGCCGGGTGCTGACCGATGACGCCGGTGCCCTGGACATGGCGGTGATCGGACGGATCTGCGCCGACATTGCCGGGCTGCGGGCCACGGGGGTGCAGGTGGTGGTGGTCTCCTCCGGGGCCATCGCGGCCGGGCGCAGCGAACTGGGGCTGACCGCGAAGCCCAGGACCATCCCCCAGAAGCAGGCGGCGGCGGCCATCGGCCAGACACGGCTGATGCGGGCCTACGAAGAGGCGTTGGCCCCCCACGGGCTCAAGGCGGCCCAGGTGCTCCTGACCAGCGAGGACCTGGGGAGCAGGCAGCGCTTCCTCAATGCCCGCGCCACCCTGGACACGCTGCTGGAGTACGGCATCATCCCGGTCATCAACGAGAACGACACCGTGGTGGTGGACGAGATCAAGTTCGGCGATAACGATAACCTGTCGGCCCTGGTCACCAATGTGGCCGAGGCTCATCTGCTCCTGATCCTGACCGACATCGAGGGCTTTTACAGCGCCGACCCGCGCACCAACCCCGATGCTACGTTGATCCCGCTGGTGAAAGCGGTCACCCGCGAGGTGGAGCGGGCCGCCGGAGGCACGGGTTCCGGCGTCGGCACCGGCGGCATGGCCACCAAGGTGGGGGCTGCCAAGAAGGCGGGCAAGAACGGCGTGCCGACCATCATGGTGTCGGGCAAGCGGGAGGGGATCATCGCGGCGGCCCTGGCGGGCCGGGATGTGGGCACCCTGTTCCTGCCGGGCACCGACGGACTGAATCGCCGCAAGCACTGGATTGCCTACACCCTCAAGCCGGCAGGCAGGGTCATGGTGGATGAAGGAGCGGCGGAGGTGTTGCAGAAAAAAGGGAAAAGCCTCCTGCCGTCGGGCATCGTGCGCGTCGAGGGGCGTTTCGACCGCGGCGCCTGCGTGCGGGTCTGCGGGCCGGACGGCAAGGAATTCGCCCGCGGGCTGTCGGATTATTCCAGCAGCGAGATCAGCCGCCTGGCGGGCCGGAAGAGCAGCGAGATCGAAAAGATCCTGGGGTATCGGTATGCGGACGTGATCGTGCACCGGGATAATCTGGTGGTGTTGTGAACTCCCCCGCCGGATACGGACAGGGATGCAGAGCCGGGGACGTTGAACTGAAGAGAGGCAGGCACGCATGATCATCATGACCACGCTGGAGATATTTCTGATCGCCATAACGGCCGGCATCGTCGGCTCCATCCTGGGACTGGGCGGCGGCATCATCATCGTGCCGGCCCTGACCCTGCTGTTCGGCGTGTCGATGCGTACCGCCGTGGCGGCCTCGACGGTCTCCATCATCGCCACCTCGACCGGTGCGGCGGTGGCCTACCTGCACGACCGGCTGTCCAATGTCAGGGTCGCCATGTGGCTGGAGATGGGGACGGCCACCGGGGCGCTGACCGGGGCGCTGGTGGCCGGCTATATCAGCCAGCGCCTGCTGTTCATCCTGTTCGGCGCGCTGCTGGCCTATTCCGGTTATAACATGTTCAAGTCCCGCAAGGCGGAACTGCCGGGCGAGGTGGTGCCGGACAGGATATCGAAGCGGCTTAACCTGGCCGGTTCCTACTACGACCAACTGCTCAGAAGACGGGTGGACTATCAGGTGACCAGGAGCATCCCCGGCCTGATCATCATGTATTTTTCAGGGGCCGCGGCCGGTCTCCTGGGAATCGGCGCCGGCATCTTCAAGGTGCCGGCAATGGATCAGGTGATGCGCATGCCGTTCAAAGTCTCGACCGCCACCTCCAACTTCATGATCGGCGTGACGGCGGCTTCCGGTGCAGTGGTTTACTTTGCCCGCGGCGACGTGAAGCCGCTGATTGCGGGACCGGTAGTGCTGGGGGTGTTGCTGGGCGCGCTGGTGGGGGCCCGACTGATGGTCAGGATGAGGGCGACCACCATCCGCAAGCTCTTCATCCCGTTGATCATCTACACGGCCATTATGATGATATACAAGGGGATCAGCCAGTGATGAACAGGGGACACGAAGAGAACGGCGGAGTCGTGCCGATAGAGATGATCCTGGCCCGCCTGCTGCGCATCGGCTCCATCATCGCCGCGATTTTACTGGCGGCGGGCATTGCCGCCATGCTGCTGGTCGGTGCGAGCTTTGCCCCGGGTCTGATTACGGCCGGCCTGGTCGTGCTTCTGGCGACGCCGATCATGCGGGTACTGGTGGCCGGAGTGGTCTTTGCCAAGGAAAAAGACTGGCTCTTCGCCCTCTTTTGCCTGGTCGTGCTCTGCTCCCTCGCTGCCGGCGTCATACTCGGCCGGGGCGAATAAGCGGTTTTTGTCTGTGTGCCCGATGCGCGGAGGAGAGAGGCGCCATGACGCCGCCTGGGGTGCCAACGACATTTTTTTGTTGATTCAGCCGGCACTTTCAGTTAGAAAAATGAGGAAATTCTATCTTAAGGAGGAACTAACAATGAAAAAGATCATTACCCTGGTTGTCTCAACCCTGGCCCTTGCCATCTTCGCCTCAAGCGCACTGGCCGCCGACCCGCTGCAAAAGGCGGATGATGCTCTCGGCAAGTCCTCTGCTGCCGTCGACAAGGCCACCAAGAAAGAAGCGGACTTGAAGGAGAAGGCCGCAAAGAAAGAGGCTGGCGTGAAGGGCAAACTTACTGAAAAGAAAGAAGCGGCCAAAGCCAAGCAGAAAAAAGCCGCCGACAAGGCCGCTGAAACCAAGCAGAAAAAGGACGCAGCCGTAAAGGACGCCAAAGATACCAAGGACGCCCTTAAAAATGACTTGGGAGACCTGAAGAAGTAACCTTATCTCTTCAGGAGTTCATGGAGCATGCAGCCGGGGGCGTTTGATGACGCCCCCGGTTTTTTTGTTCCAAAAACGAAAAAGGCCTCCGGGGCTTTGGAAACCCCGGAGGCCGGTAGTGCATGAAGAGTGTTGCGCCGTCGTCGGGAACTACTTCGCCTGCACCACGGCGGCGCTGGAGGTGAAGGTGTCCTTGAGCTGCAACGCGTTGTTGACGACCTCTATCTGCAAACGGAGCTCCTGCTTCTCAGCCACGTTGTCCCGTACCGTGGCGTTCAGGCTGAACTCCGCCAGTCTGCCCATTTCCAACGCAGGCACCGTGAAGGTAACGACCCGGTCCGCTTCACGACGGTAGGTGGCGTCGGCAGCGTCCGCGAAATTCAGGTACGCCGGTATAATGACCCGTACCGTCAGGTCCCGGGCGGTAATCGAGCCGGCATTAAGCACCGTCACGCGGTACCTGACCGTCTCGCCGGGGATAACCTTTGTCTTCTGGGGTTTGGAGACGGCGCGCACCAGCGGGGCCGCGGCCGTAACATGGGTGTCCCTGGAAAAGGTCACGTCGCTGTATTTAGTGGATACCGCCTTGACCTGAAAGGATGTCTTGGAGCCGTCAACCTTGTCGGATGGCATCTGAACGGCAATGTTCCCCTTGAACGTTTCACCGGAGGCCAGTGCGACGCGCTCAATCGCTTCACCCGGCTTGTTGGCGGAGGTCAGGGCCGGTGCGTATTCCTTCGGTGCCAGCGCCGACAGCAGGAACTCCTCGCGGCCGGTCCCCGTGTTGCTCACCTCGAACGGAATCAGCGCCTTTTTGCCCGCCTCCAGCGGCTGGCTGCCTTCAGGCAGGGCAATGGCCAGCTTTATGGCCTCCCTGGCAGCCTTCTCGGCCGCGATCCGCTCGCGTTCCTTGCGCTCTGCTTCGGCCTTTGCCAGGGCGATCCGCTCCGCCTCGGCTTTCTCCTTTGCCAGGCGTTCCTGCTCAGCCTTCAGCGCCGCGGCCCGTTCCAGGGCCAACTGGTCGTTGCGCACCTTCTGGGCGGCCGCCTGCAATTGCTTGTTGGGAAGCAGTTTTTCGCCCTTTTTCCGGCGTGCGCCCAGGGCCAGCAACTCTTCCTCCACGGCTGTCTTGAGGGAATTGTCCGTATATTCCGAGGTGAACTGGTTGATGGCCTTGGCTGCCACCTCATTGTTGCCGGATTTGAGCCCCGCCCGGGCCAGGAGCAGGAGCGAGATGTCCCGGAGCGAGGAGTCGGGGAATACCTGGGTGAGCTGCTCGACCTTGTCCATTGCCAGCAGGTAATCCTTTTTCTGGTAGGCGTTGAAGGCCTCGATGAACAGGCTGGAGTCGTCCAGTTCCGCCGCCGGGCAGGGCATGGTCCAGAGGGACAGCAGCATGAATCCTGCCAGGATCGCCATCAGGGGGTTTGTGAGGGCATGTTTTTTCATATCCATGTTACTCCACGAAGCTCTTGAGTTTTTTGCTGCGGCTGGGGTGGCGCAGTTTGCGCAACGCCTTGGCCTCGATCTGGCGGATTCGCTCGCGGGTGACCTCGAAATCCTGGCCGACCTCCTCCAGGGTGTGGTCACTCTTTTCGCCGATGCCGAAACGCATGCGCAGCACCTTTTCCTCCCGTTGGGTCAGGGTGGACAGGACCCGGGCGGTCTGCTCGGAGAGGTTGGCCTTGATGACCGCCTCGATGGGCGAGATAACGGCCTTGTCCTCGATGAAATCGCCCAAATGGGAATCCTCTTCCTCACCGATGGGGGTTTCCAGCGAGATCGGTTCCTTGGCGATCTTGAGCACCTTGCGCACCTTGTCCAGCGGCAGTTGCATCCGTTCGGCGATCTCCTCGGGAGACGGTTCGCGGCCGTTTTCCTGGACAAGCTGGCGGCTGGTGCGGATCAGCTTGTTGATGGTTTCGATCATGTGCACCGGGATGCGTATGGTGCGGGCCTGATCGGCGATGGCCCTCGTGATGGCCTGGCGGATGCACCAGGTGGCGT
>JAATGX010000140.1 GCA_015688915.1 Desulfuromonadales bacterium | reverse complement strand
GGGCCGACTCGGAGGCGGTAGCCGCGACAACGATGGTGAAGTCCATGGCGCCGTGCTCGGTCAGCTTGGAAACGACCTGGGCAACCGTTGAGCGTTTCTGGCCGATGGCCACATAGATACAGACCACATCGCCACCTTTCTGGTTGATGATCGTATCGATGGCCACGGCGGTTTTGCCGGTCTGGCGGTCGCCGATGATCAGCTCGCGCTGGCCGCGCCCGATGGGGACCATGGAGTCGATGGCCTTGAGACCGGTAGCCATGGGCTGATGCACCGACTTGCGGCTGACGATGCCGGGGGCCTTGATCTCCACTTTGCTGAAGCTGCTGGTGTTGATGGGGCCTTTACAGTCGATAGGCTGACCGATGGCGTTGACAACGCGGCCGATCAGGGCATCGCCGACCGGAACCTCGGTGATGCGGCCGGTGCGCTTGACCGTGTCGCCTTCCTTGATCTCGGCGAATTCACCGAGAATGGCGGCGCCTACGTTGTCCTCTTCCAGGTTGAGAACCATGCCGGAAACGCCGCCGGGGAACTCCAGCAGCTCGCCGGCCATGGCGCCTGCCAGGCCGTGGATACGGGCGATACCGTCACCGATGGAGATGATCGTGCCGGTTTCCGACACCTCAACCTCCTTGCCATACTCCTTGATCTGTTTCCTGATGATCTCGCTGATCTCTTCGGCTCTGATTTCCATGGAAGCATTTACCCCTTCTGTAATATATCTTGAATCCGTTTAAGCTGAGTTTTCACGCTGCTGTCATAGGCGATATCGCCGATCTGGGTGATCACGCCCCCCAGAAGGCCGGAGTCCACCGTCACTTGGGGCACGACCTTCTTGCCGGTCTGTTTCTCCAGGGCACCCTGAATGGCGGTTACCTGGGCAGGGTCCAGGTCAAAGGCGGTAGTGATGACCGGCCGGATCACACCGGACTGCTCGTCAGCGAGCTTTTCGTAGGTCTGGACGATCTGGTCGAGAAAGGCGACCCGGTTCTTGTCCACCAGGAGCAGCAGGAAGTTGGCGACCAGTTCGGAGCTTTTCGCCTTCGCCACCAGCTCCTTCATGATCTCCTTCTTCTGCTCAAGGGTTATGGCCGGATTGGCAAAGGCGGCCCGCAGTTCGGCGTTGGCCGAGAACAGCCCGTCGATGACGGCCAGCTCATCGCGAAAACGGTCGATCAGACCGCCCTCCGAGCCAAGCTGCACCAGCGCCTTGGCATATCGTCTCGCAATCGTATTGTTGATCACTGGATCTGTACCACCTTGTCAAGATATTCACCGACAAATCGGTCGTGGTCGGCCTTTTGGATGGCGTCGGTCAGTTTGCCGGCGGCAAGCTCCACCGCCAGACGCGCTGCCTCGGCGCGCAGTTCGGCGCGGGCTTTGATGACCTCCTGCTCGGCGGAAAGGGCCGCCTGGGCGATGATCTTTTCCGCGGCCTTTTGGGCCTCGGCAATGATCCGCTCTTTTTCCTGCTCACCCTCGCGGACAATGGCCGCGTGGATCTCATCGATCTCTTTCGTGGCCCGATCCAGCTTGCCGCTGTACTCGGCCAGCTTGGCTTCGGCAGCGGCCTTGGCCGCCTGGGCATCTGCCAGGCTCTTCTCTATCCCGGCCTGACGGTCGGCCATGGAACCCTTGACGTTGGCCTTTTTCAGCGCCCACACCAGGATGGCGACCAGCACGGCAAAGTCGAACACACGCCAGCCGAAATCCTTCATCTGGGCGGCGGCGTGGTCGGCATGATGGGCGCCTTCGGCCCCTTCATTGGCAAAACCGGCGGAAGCGGCCAAAACAATAATGGCTATGGAAGCCAGGGAGAAGGCAATCTTTTTGGTACGATTGGATACCATGGACATGACTACAGGCTCCTCCCGAGGATTTTTTCGCAGATATCGCCCGACAGCGCCTCGGCCTGCTTCGTCAGCAAAGCCCTCGCATCGGAGGCTTCCTTGGCCACGCGGTCACGGATGGCGCCGAGGGAATCGGATGCCTGCTTGCGGGCCTTCTCCAACACGGCGGTCTCTTCGGCTTGGGCCTGTTTGAGCGCCTCGGCACGACGGCCGGCCGCTTCCGTTTTGGCGTCGCGCAGGCGGGCCTCGTAGGCAGCCATCTTTTCCTGCACCTCCAGGTCAACGGCGACAGCCTTTTCACGGGCCGTGTCGATAACCTGACGGCGGTCGGCCAGAACCTTGCGGATCGGCTTGTACAGGAAAGTGTTCAGGATGAAGACGAGGATTCCGAAGTTGATCAACTGGACTACGAACGCCAAATTTAATTCAATCACGACCTACCCCTTGCAGGTATGCAAATGTGTATACTGTATCCCAGATTCGGGCGTAAAACAGAGGTTAGCTATCATAGGTTACAACGGCCTGTCAAGCAAATTGCAACAAATTGTATACATTTTTTATGAGGAGATGACGGGCTGTAAACATTCAGATATCAAACAGGTCAATGATTCTGGTCAGTTCGTCGGAATCGCTGAAATGGATTTCCAGCTTGCCCCCCTTTGCGCCATGCATGCGAATGGCCACCCGCGACTGAAAACGCTTTTGCAACTGTTCTTCCAGGGCGCTCATCAGCAGGTCCGGCTGTTGGAGACGCTTGCGGGGGGGGGGATTGGGGTTGGCCTTGAGCCGCCGCACCAGGTCTTCGGCACCACGGACGCTGAGTTGGCGATGAAGGATCTCATGGCGGGCCTTATCGATCAGGTCCGGGCTTTCCAGTGCCAGCAAGGCACGGGCATGCCCCATGGAGAGCCTTTCCTCTACGATGTCCTGCTGCACCGCATCGGGCAATTTGAGCAGACGCAGGCTGTTGGTTACCGTCGTGCGGTTCTTGCCCACCCGCCGGGCCACATCCTCCTGGGAGATGCCAAAGTGCTCGACCAGGGAACGGTAGGCCTGGGCCTCCTCGATGGCGTTCAGGTCCTGGCGCTGAATGTTCTCGATCAGCGCGAGTTCCATGATCGCGTCTTCGGTGGCCTCGCGGATGATCACCGGTATCTCGCGCAACCCGGCCTTTTGCGAGGCGCGCCAGCGGCGTTCTCCGGCAATGATTTCGAAGAAGCCATCCTTCCTGGTCACCACCAGCGGTTGAATGACCCCCTGCTCGCGGATGGAAGCGGCCAACTCCTCCAGCTTTTCCGGGGCAAAATGTTTGCGAGGCTGGTTACGGTTGGGACGGATCTTCTCGATGGGGCACACAAAGTAGTTGGAATGCTCGTCATTCGGCTCCGGAACCTGCAGCAGCGCCGCCATCCCCTTGCCAAGGCCACTTTTCTTAAGCATTGGCTGTCTCCCTCTGGATGATTTCACGGGCCAACTCCATATAGGTGGCAGCCCCCCGGGAGGTGATGTCGTAATAGATCACCGGCTTGCCATGACTGGGGGCCTCGGCCAGACGAATATTACGGGGCACGACCGTCTCGAACACCTGGCCCGGAAAATGGCCACGGATTTCCTCAGCCACATCCTTGCCCAGATTGCTGCGACCATCATACATCGTCAGCAGGACCCCCTC
>JAATGX010000253.1 GCA_015688915.1 Desulfuromonadales bacterium | reverse complement strand
GCTGCCCAGCAGCAGCGCCTCCTCGATGGAGTGGGTGACGAACAGCATGGTGAACCGGCATTCGTTCCACAACTCGAGCAGTTCATCCTGCATGCGCCGGCGGGACAGGGCATCCAGGGCCGCGAACGGCTCATCCATCAGGATGATGTCCGGCTTCATGGCCAGGCAGCGGGCAATGGCCACCCGCTGCTTCATCCCACCGGAAAGGGTATGGGGATAGGAGTCGGTGAACTTCTCCAGGTGAACCGTGCGGATCGCCTCCAGGGCCCGGTCGAGGGCTTCCCGCTTCGCTAGGGTCCGGCTGGCGATGAGCCCGAAGGCCACATTTTCCAGGACGGTTTTCCAGGGGAGCAGTTGATCGAATTCCTGAAAGACCATCACCCGGTCCGGCCCCGGTCCATCGACCCGCCTGCCGTTCAAGACGATGCTCCCTTCACTCGGCTTCAAGAAACCGCCAATCGCCTTGAGCAGAGTCGATTTGCCGCAACCGGACGGGCCGAGCAGTATCACCCGGTCCCCCTGGCCGACCCGGAAGCCGACCCCCTGGGTGGCGGTCACCGTGCGGTGCTGCACCCGGTAACGAAGCGTCACGCCGCTCACGTCAAGCAATGGTGTTCCCGCGCCATGGGCCATGATCCCTAGCTCCCCTGTTTGCCGTGAACATTGGAGAAAAAGAGATCCCTCCAACTGTTCGGCTTTGTCTTTATCGTTCCGGTCTTGTACATGAAGTCGGAAAACCTGGTGATATTGAGCGGGGTCGTCGTATATGACAGCGACGGCTGGCTGATCTCTTTGATCAGGTCATCCAGGCTCTCCTTGGTCTTGCTGGCCTTCCGGTAGGTTTCGGCGGCGGCCTTCTTGTTCTTGTTGATATACGCGACCGCCTCTTCCAGTGCCGCAAAAACGGCCGCGTATGTCTTGGGGTTGTTGTCGTGGAAGGCCTTGGTGGTGGTGAAGACATTGAAGGTATGCGGCCCGCCCAGGACATCGTAGGAGTTGAGCACCGTATGCACCCGCTTGTCGTCCAGTTCCTGGAACATGAAGGGCGGGCTGGTCAAATGGCCGGTGACCTCGGACCGGTTGGACAGCAGGGCAGCCATGGCATCGGGATGCTTCATGGACACCGTAAGCCTGTCCAGTTTTGAAAAGTTCTCCTGTCCGAATTCCTTGGCCACGGCCATTTGCAGGATGATGGCCTGGATCGAGACCTTGACCGTCGGCAGGGCGATGCGGTCCTTGTCCGTGAAATCCCTGACCGTTTTCACCGCCGGATTGTTGGTATTCAGGTAGTTCGGCGTGGAGATCAGGGCGGAAACACCCTTGGCGGCCCCTTTTGACTTGTCCCACAGCACGATCAGCGGCGCCACGCCGCTGGCGATATAATCGACGCTGCCGGACAGGAGTGCGTCATTGACCGCGCCACCGCCCCCCAGGGTCGCCCAGGTGACCTTGATATCCCCCAGGCCGGCGGCCTTGGCGTGTTTTTCCACCAGATGCTGCTCCTCCATGATGATCAGCGGCAGATAACCCAGGCCGTACTGTTTCGCCAGGCGCACCTCCCTGACCTCGGCACCGGCGGGCGCAACAGCCCCGATCATCGCCGCGCACGCCAGCAGAATAGTTACCACGGACAACAGTCTCCCTCTTGATCCGTTCATAGATACCTCTTTCCCGTTAAATTGACCGGCGGTTTGCCGGCGCAACCAGTCAGCGCGCCAGCCGGTCCGCCAATGACCGCCGCACCTCCGGCCACTCGTCATCGATGATGCTGAACCGGACCGAATTGCGTTTCCGCCCGTCCGGCATGATCCGCTCATGCCGCACAATCCCCTCCTGGTGCGCCCCGAGGCGCAGTATGGCGTTGCGCGACCTTTCGTTCAGTTCGTCCGCGGTAAACTGCACCCGTATGCAGCCGAGCTGTTCAAAGGCATGGCAGAGCAACAGGAATTTGGCCTCGGTATTCACAACCGTCCTCTGCCATGAAGCGGCTATCCAGGTATGGCCGATCTCCAGCTTCCTGTGGGTGC
>JAATGX010000258.1 GCA_015688915.1 Desulfuromonadales bacterium | reverse complement strand
GCTTGTCGCCTTCCACGATCTTGACCTGCACCTTGACCGTATCCCCGACCTTGAAGGGGGGAATATTCTTCTTCATCTGCTCAAATTCCAGAAAATCGATGGTGTTCATTGGTACCTTCCTCCTCTATGTCTCTCTGTATGCCAAGTTGTGTGTCTACTGCATTCCTCTCAGCCGGTCGAGCATGATGGCCGCTGCCGAACGGACCGAGAGATGATTGTATGTACCCGCGCCCGCTATCGGTGCAAGGATGTGGTCGGCTGTTGCGAAGCACTCTTCGGTCAGCCCCCAGCCGGTCCCCAGGAGCAGCAGGAACGGGGTGTCCCGCTTGTCGAGCAGCCGCTTCAATTCCGTAAAATCGATGGCGCCCGGCCGTTGCGCCGCCCCGGTGATGACCGTCCGTACCTGGCTGTCAAAGCAGCTCTGAAAATCGGTGACGGCGTGATCCAGGGTTTCGCATATCCGGACGATATGGAGCGCATCCTTGCGGTCCGGGTTGTATGCGGCGCCCCAGCCTTCCCGCCAGTGGCCCGTTATCCGCTCCGCCAGGGCGCGTTGCCCGGCAGAGGGGGTCACGATGTAGAATCTCTCCAGTCCGTATGTTCTGGCGGATCGGGCGATGTCGTGAAGGTCAAGGTTGGTCAGGGCGGTGGTGACCACCTCGCCATGTTTGTTGTATACCGGATAGTGCAGCAGGGCGATGGCCAGGTTAGCGGTCATGGCCGCCATCTTCCCGTTCAAGTTCCGCCAACAGTTTCCGGTCTTCCTTTGTCAGTTCCGCCTCAGCCAGCAGATCGGGGCGAAGGGTGCGCGTCCTTTGCAGCGATTCGCGGCGCCGCCACGTTCTGATCAGTTCGTGGTTCCCGGACAGCAGCACCTCCGGCACCTGCAAGCCTCTGAATTCCGGGGGGCGCGTGTACTGGGGGTATTCCAGCAGGCCGTCGCAGAATGAGTCCGTTCCGGCCGATTCGTCGCTGCCGAGCACTCCCGGCACGAGCCGCGTCACGCTATCCACAATGGCCATGGCCGCGATCTCTCCGCCGGAGAGGACGTAATCGCCAAGGGAGATGGCGTCTTCCGCGAACAGGTCGCGGACCCGCTCGTCAATCCCCTCGTAGCGGCCGCAGACGATGATCAACCCCGGCCGGAGGGCCAGTTGCGCCGCCACGCTATGGGTGAAACGCCGTCCCTGGGGGGAGGTCATCACCACCGTCGATGCCGGGTTTTGTGCCTTGACCGCCTCAATGCAGGCGGCCAGCGGTTCGACCTTCATCACCATGCCGGCACCGCCGCCGTAGGGGGCGTCATCGGCGGTCTGGTGCCGGTCAAGGGCATAGTCGCGAATGTTGTGCAACGCAATGTCAATGAGCTGTTTGTTCCTGGCACGCCTGATGATGCTTTCGTCGAACGGTCCGGCGAACATCCCCGGGAACAGGGTCAAAATATCGAACTTCATAGATCCAGCAGTCCTTCGAGCGGGGTGATCACCATCCTGCCGCTGTTCAGGTCAACACTGCTGATGACGGAGGCCACGGCCGGGATCAGGTGTTCCCGTTCCCGGCCGCGCACCACATAGACGTCGTTGCTTCCGGTTTCAAAGATATCCACGATGGGGCCGATCACCGATCCATCCGTGGTAACGACCTCAAGCCCGAGCAGGTCGCGCCAATAATACTCATCTTCTCCGGTTTCAGGCAGTTGGCTCCGCAGCAGGCATATTTCGCTTCCCACGAACCCCAGGACCTGGTTGATATCCGTGAATTCCTTCAGCCCGAGAACGATCTTTCCCGCGTGGGGAGCGACACTGTTGAGTTCATGGGTGCTGCAATCCCCGCCGGGCGATTTCAGGACAACAGTATGGGCAGCCCGGAGGCTATCCAGGTTGCCCGAATAGGAATACACCTTCACCTGCCCCTTGATCCCTTGAGTCCCGATTATCTTTCCCACCGGGATCAGCACGTCTTGTTCAGGCATTATTCCACAATCTTGAGCACAGCCTTCCTGTTATCCTTGGTGGAAACGGCATTGAGGATGGTGCGAATGGCCTTGGCGGTTCGCCCTTCCTTCCCGATGATGCGCCCCATATCTTCCTTTGCGACGGTAAGCTTGATGACCAGAGTGTCCTCTTCCATCTCCTCGCCGGTCTGAACCTGTGTTGGGTCGTCGACGAGCGCTTTCGCAATGGTTTCAACAAGTGCTTTCATGTCGGTATCCTCAGCTCATGTAGAATATCCGGCGGACCGGAGTAGAATGGATACGCTATGCTGTCGGGGCGGCCGCCTTGTCGAGAATTCCGGCTTTTTTGAGGATTTGCCGGACGGTGTCGGTCGGCTGAGCACCCTTTTCGAGCCATGCCTGGATCTTGTCGGCGTTCAACTTGACCACGGCGGGGTTCTTGGTGGGGTCGTAGGTTCCCATGTTTTCGATGAAACGTCCGTCCCTGCGGCTGCGCTCGTCGGCGACGACCACCTGGTAAAAGGGTCTTTTCTTGGCGCCTGCCCGTGCAAGCCTGATTTTTGTTGCCATCGTGATTCCTCCTGAGTCTTTCTCGCTGCGATTGAGTTTAAAACGGTGATGCGGTGAATTATCCAAACGGTAACATGCCCTTGCCGAGTCCCCCCATGCCTTTGAGGAGCCCCTTGGGGCCGAGTTTCTGTAGTTGTTTTACCATCTTCTGCGCGTCGGCGAAACGCTTCAGAAGCTGGTTGACCTCCTGTACGGTGGTGCCGCTCCCCTTGGCGATCCGCAGGCGCCGGCTACCGTTGATGATGCCGTGATTGGCCCGCTCGCCGGGCGTCATGGAGCGAATGATGGCCTCGATCCGCTTCATTTCCTTTTCGGATGGCCCGGCGCCCTGCATTTGCTTCATCATCTTGCCCATGCCGGGGATCATGCCCATGATCGATTCCAGCGAACCCATCTTCTTGATCTGCTGGAGTTGCGCCAGAAAGTCTTCCAGGTCGAACTGGTTCTTTTTCAGTTTTTGCCGGAGCCGTGCGGTCTCTTGTTCGTCAAAGGCCGATTGGGCCTTCTCCACCAGGGTGAGGACATCACCCATGCCCAGGATGCGCGATACCAGCCGGTCGGCGTGAAAGATCTCCAGCGCGTCCAGCTTCTCTCCCAGGCCGACGAACTTGACCGGTTTGCCGGTGACCGCCTTGATGGACAGGGCCGCGCCGCCCTTGGCGTCGCCGTCCAGTTTGGTCAGCACCACACCGGTGATCTCCAGGCGTTCGTTGAAGCCGCCGGCCACGTTGACGGCCTCCTGGCCGGTCATGGCATCGGCCACGAACAGGATCTCCCGGGGGGCGACAACGGCCTTGATGTCGGCCAGTTCGCCCATCAGGAAATCGTCGATCTGGTGACGGCCGGCGGTGTCAAGGATGACGGTGTCGTAGCCGTTCAGTTCCGCGAACGCCATGGCCGCGGTGCAGATGTCGACCGGTTTCTGGTCGGTAGAGGAGGAGAAGACCTCAAGGCCGAGCTGTCTGCCGACGGTTTGGAGCTGATCTATGGCGGCAGGCCGGTAGATGTCGGCCGGAACCAGCAGCGGTCTGCGTTTGAGGGCTTTCAGATGCCTGCCCAGCTTGCCGCAGGTGGTGGTCTTGCCGGCCCCCTGAAGTCCGACCATCATGATGGCCACCGGCGGTTTGGCCGCCAGGTCGAGGCTGTTGTCCTCATGGCCTCCCATGATCGCCACCAGTTCGTCATGGACGATCCTGACAACCTGCTGGCCGGGGGTAAGGCTCTGGAGCACCTCGGTGCCGACCGCCTTGACCCTGACGTTTTCGACAAATTCCTTGACGACCTTGAAGTTGACATCCGCCTCAAGGAGCGCCAGGCGCACCTCGCGCAACGCCTCCTTGATATTATCCTCGGTCATTACCCCCTGGCCACGGAGCTTTTTGAAGACCGATTCAAGTTTTTCCGAAAGGCTGTCAAACATCGCAGGTTATATCGTCTCGTGGAGCGTAATATTCTAAAAGGAATCTACTATAAAGTAAGCTACAAAGAACTGTCAAGAACTAATCGATTTCTAGAGCCTTATCACCCGTGCCGCGCCGAGCAGGCCTTCGGCCGTGTCAAGCATGTTGGTCGTGGCGCCGACCCTGAGTTTCTCTCTGCGGTCGAAGAAGCCGAGGCAGAGCCCGCAGGAGAAGATCTCGACCCCCATGCCGTGCAACTTTTCCAGGGCCTCCAGCAGATCCGAGCCCTCGGTGGTGAGAAAAACACCCGTGTTGAGAAAGAACATGCGGGACGGCAACTCGGCGGTTTCGAGCAGGGTATGGATGAAATTCTTCATCAACAACATCCCCAGCTCTTCCGGTCCGTCCCCCAGGCGGTTGGAGGTGATCAGGAATACCCGCTCGCCGCTCCCGGGTTTGGCTGAAACCGGTCCGGTCTCCCCTGCGGCGGCGCTGATCGTGAGGACCCAGCCTCCCGAGGTATCCTGGTGTTCGCTCACCTGGCAGCCCCGGTTGCGGGCGAAACGGCCGACATTCTCCCGTGGCGCGCCGTCATCCAGTAGCACCTGTATCTCTTCGCACTGCTCAAGCGCCTTTTTTACGGTGATAACCGGTGCCGGGCAGGCCATGTTCCTGCAATCGATGGTATTCATGGGATGTCGTCTCCTTGAACGTTCTGACTGTCAGTCTGTTCATTCGTCCAGATCGTGACGTACGACCCGCCCCGGTATGCGCTGATGAACGCGGGCAGCAACCGTTCCTGCTCCAGGGTCTGCATGATGCGGTCACGTTCGTCTTCGGTGAAACGGAGGGCCAGTCCGCAGTCCGTCTGCAATTGCCGGGGAGCCGGAATGAGCAGGATCGCCAGGCCGAGTGCCTTGAGAATGCTCTCGGCCTTCATGACCCGGTGCCCGGAGTTGAATACCGCCAGCAGATTGCCTTCCTGTACCATCAGACGATTCTCCATCATTCCGTCCTGAATCACGGCGCTATCTTCGCTGGCCCGTCTCCGGCTCCTCAACGTACCGCCAGTACATCGTCGTCGCCCCAGTCCCCGCAGCCCTGATTCCACCCTTGATTGGAAATTGGAGCGAAGCCATTAGCGGATTGACAAACCATACGTGAGTTCCTACTATGCCCGAAAGGAGATGTGCATGCAAGTGCCGTTAAGTATTGTTGACCTGGTCAGTCTGGCGTTTGCCATAAACATTCCGTGCGGTTATCTACGTGAAAATTACGGGAAATTCTCGTTGATGTGGTGGGTGTTGGTCCATATTTCCCTTCCCTTTATCATCATACTGCGTATCGGTGCCGGACTCAGTTGGCATGTCATACCCCTTACCCTTGGCGGGTCGGTGGCGGGCCAGATCGCGGGGGGGCGTTTTAACCGGTGGAGAAAGAAAAATGGCAAAACGGGCTAGAATGCGTTTCCCGCAACCCCTGTCCGCTCTTCTCCAAAATGAGTTGAAAGGACTGGGGCTGGCGGACCGTCTGCGAGAGGCCGAGATCTGGCGGTTATGGCCCGAGGTGGTCGGCCCGGCAATCGCCCCCCGAGCGCAACCGCTGCGGATCATCAACGGCACCCTCACGGTGGCCGTTTCCAGCGGCCCTTGG
Organism: Desulfuromonadales bacterium; assembly: GCA_015688915.1. Taxonomy (GTDB): domain Bacteria; phylum Desulfobacterota; class Desulfuromonadia; order Geobacterales; family Pseudopelobacteraceae; genus JACPFJ01. The sequence goes on along the minus strand of JAATGX010000258.1, from coordinate 237 downwards.
ATGCAGGAACTGAACTTTCTCAAGGGGATGATCAGGGAAAAGCTCAATGATCGGCTGGGTAGCGAGATCGTCAAGGAGATCGTTCTCAAATCGGGAAAGGTCGAAAATGCCCCGTTGAATGCAACTCGCGATGAACCGCCCCGCAAAAAGCGGCTGACCGAGACTTATGGCTATGATGGGGGCGCCGTCTTTTCGAAAGACGGGAAGAAAGTGGTCTGGCGAGGGAATCATCCTGCG
>JAATGX010000208.1 GCA_015688915.1 Desulfuromonadales bacterium | reverse complement strand
TTCAGTCCGGCTGTCTTGTCCGCGCATAATTTTCCTCAAGGATTACGAAGTATTATGCACAAAAGTATATCAAAAATTAGCAAAAACAGCTAGTTAAAATTCAACAACCTGGTGGCTTCCGGGAAAGTCCGACATGGAGCTGCCGACTTTCCATCCGAACCTAATCTTAATCGCTCCCGCGTATATTATCCAGTCTTATGATAGATGCTGGAAATGTGGAGCGTCCTGAAAAGTATACTGTTTGGGGGGTACTGCGATAGTCGATATAGAATGGGACAGGGACAACAAGCATGAGAGCTTTATCCGAGGCCGTACTCCGATTGATCAGTGATCTGGAGGCTGCTGAAGAGAATGTTATAAAAGCACTGGCAAAGCAATGCCCCGCATACCGAAAGGATTTTTCAAAAACGAAGAATACCAGTTGCTTCATGAATCATTGTGACGCCTGCAATGCCAAAATGGGCGACTTCTACATGCATAATGAGCCAGGTGGGGCTTTTTTCCCCGAAGGTGATCATTATTGGCAGAACGTCCGCAAAACGCTAATTCTCGATAACGGACGTTATGGCTGCTATGGAAGTTTCAGTTATCCATCAACGTGACCCCATAAGTTCTTTGGTGGTGATTTCGCCACCAGTAATCTTGTCACTTCCTTCTTTGTACTCTTTGCCCGCCATATGCTTCCATTTTGAACTTTGTGTCACTTTATGATTCCACAGGCACTTGCCTCAGTAGCCAAAAATACCCTCAAAATTGTACTCCGTGCCATTTTATGCTTCCTTTCCGCTGCACCGTTATGATTCAAGTGACATCTCATAAATTGTAATCGATACTGTTCGTGCTTTGCCGGAAGGAAAGGATGCGGTACTATCACCGCCATGGCGAATGCGCCCGCACCGAAACTCAGTGCGAGTCGATCAGAAGCGGGGACCTGTCCGCGGTTCGGTGGCTCACAAAAAACATTCGGAGGAGAAAACAACATGCAGATAGCCATCATTGTGTACCGTCTCGCCATTGCCTGCTGGCTGGGAGGCGCTGCCCTGTTCACCATCACCCTGACACCTGCCCTTTTCAAGACATACTCCCGCGACGTGGCGGGCGGTATCGTCGGCGCCCTCTTTCCGGGCTACTTCGGCTGGGGCCTGGCCTGCGGGGCGGTGGCGCTGGTCGGCCTGGCCCTGGCCCGCGGCCGCCACGCGGTCGCCTCAACCATCATCATCGCCGTCATGCTCGCGATTACCGCCGGTCAGGCCTTTATCATCGAACCCCGCGCCGTCGAACTGAAAAAGGCCATACCCTCCTTTGAGACCACCCCGGCCGACAACCCCGCGCGGGTCCAGTTCAGGAAACTGCATGGCGTATCGGCGGTGGCCAACCTGGCCGTTCTGGGAGGGGGCATCGCCCTGGTGGCCCTCTTTTAGCGATTGCTGAAGTCTGAACGAACTGATCGGGCGGAATGCAAAACGGGGAACCACCAAGGGTTCCCCGTTCCTCATTGTCCTGCCGCATTGTCGTACTTCCGGACTACAGCCCCTTCAAATCCTTGCCGGCGGTGAATTTACCGCTTTTTGAAGCAGGGATCTTGATCTCCGCGCCGGTCTGCGGATTACGGCCGGTGCGGGCCGCGCGCGCGGACACGCTGAACGCGCCGAATCCGGGGAACGTGACCTTGTCGCCGGCCTTGAGCACTTCGGCAACCGTGCTGATGAAGGCGTCAACGGCCTCTGCTGCCGCGGCCTTTGTCAGGCCTGTCTTTGTTGCAACGGATGATACGAATTCTGCTTTGGTCATGTGGGTCGTCTCCTTTTTGTGTCGATTGGCCGTCCTTAGAACTGGCAGTCCGAGTTGTTGGCAACCTTGACAGGTTGCCAGCTTTTGTCAGGCATCAGATCGGCGTTCTTTTTACACCATTTCTGGCATTCCGATTTCAATCTGAATTGTAGCGCATGTCGCACGTTTCGCGTAATGTAGTTGGTAAAATCTCCAAAATCCTCCGGCCTGCTTATCGCGAAAAATCCGGGCAGATCCGCAAGTTCGGGGGTCCAGACGTATTTGCTCGTACTCATTCCCGTTATTGCATGCCTCCTTTTCCTGTCATTGAGCCCAACTGACATACATCCGATGAACCGGGCAGCGTATATATCACACACACAACGAAGATTCAAGGGGCGTTCGGCAAATCATGCCGGCGCCGAACCTCGCACGGGTACTTTCTTTGAGGAAAATGCCGCAGGTTTTCAGAACTTGATTTCCAAGCCAACGCCAATGGATTGCGGGGTTGGGCCGCTGTCGCCGTGCGTTTGGTCCGGGGTTACATGAAGGTACTGGTAGTCGATTTTCAGCAAGGAACCGGCGCCGAGATCGATTTTCACCCCGGCCTGCCCCGCCACGCCCGTTTTCATTTTAACCAGGTTCTCCCCCGGCCTGACTTCCGGGGGAAGGACATATGCCACCCCCGTACCGACATACGTGCTGATGTCCTTCAACAGGCCGAATCCATATTTCACCGTCAGGGAGCTTGGCGAAGGGCTTTTGATGTCGTTTGCGGTCGGACTCAACACACTGTACCCCAATGACAGATGTTCGTCGCCGTCGGCCCGGGCACCCGTCCCCACCGTCAACACCGCACAGACAATTATGAATACTGCACTGAGAGTTGATCTCTTTTTCATATCCATCATTTTAAACCTCTCGGGGAAAAAATGAAAGAATGGTGGAGTTTCACCTACCGCTTCCCGCCCCCGGCCGGCTCTTGCATCCCGCCCGGTTCCGCCTCCTTGATTGAAAGCGCGATCCGCTTGCGCAGGGCGTCCGCCGACAACACCTTGACCTTGACCACGTCACCGGCCTGAACCGCATCGTTCGGGTCCCTGACATAACGGTTAGCCAGGTGGCTGATATGCACCAGCCCATCCTGATGAACGCCAATATCCACAAAGGCGCCGAAAGCGGTCACGTTGGTCACGATCCCCTGCAGGATCATGCCCTCCCGGAGGTCGGAAATCTCGCGGATGTCGTCCCGGAAACTGGCTGTCCGGAACTGGCTGCGGGGGTCGCGGCCCGGCTTTTTCAACTCGGCCAGGATATCATTCAGGGTGGGCAGTCCCACCTCTTCCGTCACATAGCGCGTCAGGTCTATGCGGTTTACCAGGGCCGGCTCGCTGGTCAATTGTTCCAGGGACACCCCCAGATCCGCGGCCATGGCCGCAACCACCCCGTAGCGCTCCGGGTGAACAGCCGTGTTGTCCAGCGGATGCGCACCCTGACGAATACGCAGGAAGCCGGCCGCCTGTTCGAACGCCTTGCCCCCGAAGCGCGGTACCTTGAGCAACCCCTTGCGCGAAGAGAACGGACCGTTTTCGTCCCGGTGCCGGGCAATGGCCTTGGCCAGGGCCGGACCAAGCCCGGAGACGTAGGAAAGCAATGCCCAGGAGGCGGTATTCAGATCCACCCCCACATAGTTGACACAGGACTCCACCACGCCGTCCAGGGATTTCTTCAGCAGGGCCTGGTTCACGTCGTGCTGGTATTGTCCGACACCGATGCTCTTGGGATCGATCTTGACCAGTTCCGCCAGGGGGTCCTGGAGGCGGCGGGCAATGGAGATCGCGCCCCGCACGGTCAGGTCCAGTTCGGGAAATTCCTCCCGCGCGATCTCCGATGCCGAATAGACGCTGGCGCCGGCCTCGCTGACCATGACCACCGGCAACAGTTTACCCGCCCCGGTCAGGGTTTCCTTGACAAAGAGCTCCATCTCGCGCCCGGCCGTGCCGTTACCCACGGCGATCATCTCGATGTCATGGGCCTCGACCAGACGAAGCAGATCCTGCCTGGCCTGGGTAACGCGCCCCGCGCCGGTATGGGGATAGATGGTGACATGCTCCAGAAAACGCCCGGTGGGGTCCACGGCAGCCAGCTTTGAGCCGGTGCGCAAGCCGGGATCGATCCCCAGTACGCGTTTGCCGCCCGCCGGCGGCGCCAACAGCAGATTGCGCAGATTCCGGGCAAAGACCCGAATGGCCGTTTCATCGGCACTATTTTTCGATTCCAGGCGCAGTTCGACCTCGATGGAGGTGGCGATCAGCCGCTTGTAGGCGTCCTCGGCAACGATTTCCAGTATCGGCCTGAAGACACTCCCGCCCCGGATCAGGCGGGACTTCAACCCGGCCGTGATCTCTTCTGCGGGCGCCACGCTGGCGAGCAACAACACCTCTTCCTTCTCACCGCGGCGCATGGCCAGCATTCGGTGGGAAGGCACCGCCTTGAGCGGTTCCCGGTAGTCATAGTACATCTCGAACTTGCTCACCTGCCCCTTCTTGTCGGCAGCCACCCGCGAGCTGAAAATACCCTGCTCCGCCGTGAGACGCCGCACCATGGCCCGCACATCGGCATCGTCCGCAAGCCGCTCGGCCAGGATATGTCCCGCCCCCTCAAGGGCCGCCGCCGCATCGGGCAGGTCCCGTTCAGGGTCGATAAAGGGGAGGGCCGCCTGCTCGGGAGTCCCGGAGATCAGGTCCTGGGCCGCCATCAAGTCCGCCAGCGGTTCCAGCCCGCGCTCACGCGCAATGGTCGCCTTGGTGCGCCGCTTGGGTTTGTAGGGGAGGTACAGATCCTCCAGTTCGTTCTTTTGCCGGGCAGACTCGATCCGCTCCCGGAGCTCCGCGGTCAGCTTGCCCTGTTCCCCAATGGATTTGAGGATGGTCGACCGGCGTTCTTCCAGTTCGCTGTAATAGGCCAGCAGATCCTCGACCGCACGGATCTGGACCTCGTCCAGCTCGCCGGTCCGCTCCTTGCGGTAGCGGGCAATAAACGGCACCGTCGCCCCTTCCCGCAGAAGCTCGACGCTCTGTTCCACCTGAAAAGGCTTGAGGCCCGTTGCCTCGATAATGGAACCAAGGATGGCATGCATCCGGTCATTGTCCAGTGTCATTCCGTCATGTCTCTTTTCATGGAAATTTTTATGTGAGGAGGGTTTCCCGCATGTCCGCCCCGCCGCACGCGGATAGGGTCTCATACCGCGAGGGATTCGGCGCGGACAGCCTCATATGTACCACGGGATTACACTCATTAGACAAAAAAACCGTTCACCCGGCGGCGACTCCATGCTAAATTGAAGACCGAAGACACCCATCACCCTTTCAAGCAAGGAGAGGCTATGGCGCTCAACCCGGCAATTGTCGCGCAACTGGGAACCTCGGAAGAGACGTTGACCAAGCTTCTGGTCAACGATGTCAATGAGGTTTTCTGCACCATGGTAGGCCTGGAAGACCTGCTTCATATCCCGCAGGTGATCGATCCTGTCAGCCATTTTGACAACTGCGTCACCGCCATGGTCGGCCTGGCCGGGGCTTACAACGGCATGGTGAGCCTGCATGCGCCCCATAAGCTTGCCCTGGCGTTCACCTCCCAGATGCTGGGCATGGAGATCACGGAGATCAACGCCGATGTTCACGATGCCCTCGGCGAGATAGCCAACATGATCGCCGGCTCCTTTAAACACCACTTCTCGAATGGCGGCAGCGACGTCAAACTTTCCACCCCGTCGGTGTTGAACGGCAAGGAATACGTCATATCCGCCGGAAACCCCGCTGATACCCTCTCGCTGCTGTTCGATGTCGACAGCGAATGGTTTATCGTCAGCGTGATTCTGGAGAAAGAGTAGTTGGATATGCTGGCACTCGTCATAGTCGCCAAAGACGAGGATGCCTTGCGAACCATTGCACACGCCGTCCAGGCGGAAGGCATGGAGACGGTCACGTCGCGCTCGCTGGCGGAACTGCCGGCGATCCTCAGGGAAGCCCCAACCAGCGGAATACTGCTTGATCTCGTGACTTCGGCAAAGTCCACGGCACAGGAAAAGCTGGAAACGAACGACCTGCTCCAACTGTATCCCTACGCGAAGGTAAAAGTGATGGGAAACGACGTGAGGATGCTCGGCCACAGCAGGTCGTTGCAGCAGTTTATAAAGGATTGCCGGGCATTTCCGGCGCGGACCATCCGCAGGAGCAAACGGCAGATCCAGTACATCAGCGCTTTCCTTTCAGCCGACGACCGGTTCTCCGCTGTCGAAAAGACGGTGACGCTTAATTTCTCCGATGAAGGATGTTTTGCGTACAGCGCCAATGACTGGGAGATCGGTGACCGCGTCTGGATGCGCTTCATGGAAAACGATTGCATCGTGCGGGGAACCGTGCGTTGGCGGCAGCCCTGGGGAAACAACAAACGATTGCCCGGAATCGGCGTCCAATTCGATTTCGAACCATGATGACCGCGCCCGGCCTCACCCGATGGCAACAGGCCCGCCGTCCGGCCTCCCCGACCGCATTATCCGGTCCGGTTCATCGGCGGGATCATTGACATGAAATTTATGCTTGACTTGTTTTTCTCATTTCACTATAGTCCATAACTCTTTTAAAAATGATGCGGATGGAGACGGCATATGTACGCAGTGATCAAGACGGGTGGCAAACAATACAAGGTTGCCGAAGGCGAGTTCCTCAAGGTTGAAAAGCTCGAGGGCGAGATAGGCGACAACATCGAGTTCGCCGAAGTACTGATGGTGGGCGGCGAGAACACGAAGGTGGGAGCACCGCTTGTTGCGGGCGCAACCGTGACGGCCAGGATTGCCGCCCAGGGTAAAGACAAGAAGATCCTGGTGTTCAAGTCCAAGCGCCGGAAAGA
>JAATGX010000281.1 GCA_015688915.1 Desulfuromonadales bacterium | reverse complement strand
GTACCTGGATTTCCTGGCCGGGGTGGCGGTCAACAATCTGGGGCATTGTCATCCGTCCGTGGTCGCGGCTCTTCAGAAACAGGCGGCCGAGCTGATCCATTGCTCCAATTATTACCAGATCCCCCAGCAGATCGAACTGGCCGAACTGTTGTGCAGCCATTCCTTTGCCGACAAGGCCTTCTTCTGCAACAGCGGCGCCGAGGCCAACGAGGCGGCCATCAAGCTGGCCCGGAAATACAGTCGCGACCAGTTCGGCCCCGAGCGCTACGAGATCATTACCGCCGCCGACTCTTTTCATGGCCGCACCATGGCCACGGTCTCGGCCACCGGCCAGGAAAAGGTCCAGCGTTTTTTCGATCCGCTGCTGCACGGCTTCAAACATGTCCCTTTCAATGACGTGGCCGCCCTTGAGGCCGCCGTCACCTCCACCACCTGCGCCGTCATGCTGGAGCCGATCCAGGGTGAAGGGGGGATCAACGTCCCGTCGCCCGGCTATTTCCAGGCGGTGCGACGGATCTGCGACCAGCATGGCCTGATCCTGATCTTTGACGAGGTGCAGGTCGGCATGGGACGGACCGGCAAGCTGTTTGCTTATGAGCATTTCGGTATCGTCCCGGACATCATGACCTTGGCCAAGGCCCTGGCCGGCGGCGCGCCCATCGGCACCATGCTGGCCAAGGATACATTCGCCGCCGCGTTCACGCCCGGCACCCACGGCTCCACCTTCGGCGGCAATCCGCTGGTCTGCGCGGCCGCCATTGCAACGGTACGGGTCATCCTGGAAGAGGGTATCCTCAACCGGACGGAGGAGATCGGCGAGTACCTGGTGGGAGAGCTTGAAACCCTGGGCCAGAAGTACGCCTTTGTCAACGAGGTCAGGGGCATCGGCCTGATGATCGGCATGAGCCTGACCATACCCGGCGCCGAAATCGTCAAGAAGGGGCACGAGCGGGGCCTTTTGCTCAACGTGACCCATGATTCGGTGCTCCGTTTCGTGCCGCCGCTGGTGGTCACCAGGCAGGAGATCGATTCCATGATTGCGATCCTCGACGGCATTTTTGCCGAGGTCGAGGTATAGGGGGATTACCAATGGCGAGACATTTCCTGGCGCTGCACGACTACACCAAGGAAGAACTGGACAGCCTTTTGGCCTTGGCGGCCGATCTCAAGGCCAAGCAGAAGCAGGGCATCCCCCATAGGCTGCTGGACGGAAAAACCGTTGCCCTGATCTTTGAAAAGGCCTCCACTCGGACCAGGGTTTCCTTCGAGGTGGGTGTGTTCCAATTGGGCGGCCACGGGCTGTTCATACCGCCCGGCACCTCCCAGATGGGGCGGGGCGAGCCGATCAAGGATACCGCCCGGGTCATGGCCCGCTACTGCGACGGCATCATGATCCGCACCTACGGCCAGGAGATCGTGGAGGAGTTTGCCCGGTATTCCGACGTAGCGGTGATCAACGGTCTGACCGACCTGTTCCATCCCTGCCAGATCATGGCTGATCTGCAAACCGTGATCGAACGGAAGGGGGGTTATGGAGGCAGGAAGTTTGCCTGGGTGGGGGACGGCAACAATATGGCCAATACCTGGATCGAGGCGGCCGCCATCCTCGGGTTTGACCTGGCCCTGGCATATCCTGTGGGATATGAGCCGGACGCCGCAGTCCTGAATTGGGCGCAGGCCAAGGCACCCGGCCGGATCACCCTGACCACCGATCCCCGGCTGGCGGTCAAGGACGCCGATGTTCTCAACACCGATGTCTGGGCCAGCATGGGCCAGGAATCGGAACAGAATGTGCGGGAACAGGCGTTTGCCGGCTACTGCCTGGACGATTCCCTGGTGCAACTGGCCCGGCCGGACTGCATCGTCATGCACTGTCTGCCTGCCCACCGCGGCGAGGAGATATCCGATTCAGTCATCGAGGGGAGGAACTCGGTGGTCTGGGACGAGGCGGAGAACCGGCTGCACATACAAAAAGCGATCATGGCAACTTTGATACGATAACTTTGCGACAAAGGAGAAAAGCGTTCATGGCAAAAGTACAGAAGCAAGACATCAAGAAGATCGTATTGGCCTACTCGGGCGGGCTGGACACCTCCATCATCCTCAAGTGGCTCAAAAACGAATACGGCTGCAAGGTGGTGGCTTTCTCGGCCGACCTGGGACAGGGGGACGAACTGGACCCGATCCGCGACAAGGCATTGGCCACCGGCGCTGACAAGGTCTATATCGATGACCTGAAAGAGGAATTTGTCCGTGACTTCGTGTTTCCCCTGTTTCGCGCCAGTGCCATCTATGAGAGCCATTACCTGTTGGGGACCTCCATTGCCCGGCCGCTGATCGCCAAGCGCCAGATGGAGATCGCCGCCAAGGAGAAATGCGACGCCGTCTCCCACGGCGCCACCGGCAAGGGGAATGACCAGGTCCGTTTCGAACTGGCCTACTACCATTTCAACCCGGCCATCAAGGTCGTTGCTCCCTGGCGCGAATGGACGCTCAACAGCCGCCAGGCTTTGATCGAGTACGCCAAGAAGAACGACATTCCCATCCCGGTCACCAAAAAACGCCCCTGGTCGTCAGACCGCAACCTGTTGCATATCTCCTTTGAAGGCGGCATTCTGGAGGATACCTGGGCCGAGGCCCCGGAAGAGATGTACGTGCTGACCACGTCGCCGGAAAAGGCGCCCAACAAGCCGCAGTACGTGGAAATCGAGTTCAGGAACGGCAATGCCGTGGCCGTGGACGGCGAAAAGATGACGCCGGCGCACCTGCTGGCACACCTCAACTACATCGGCGGCCAGCACGGCATCGGCCGGGTGGACCTGCTGGAGAACCGTTCCGTGGGGATGAAGTCCCGCGGGGTGTACGAGACCCCCGGCGGAACCATCCTGCGCGAGGCCCATTCGGCGGTGGAGCAGATCACCATGGACCGGGAGGTGATGCGTATCCGCGATGGGCTGATCCCCGAATATGCCCGCCTGGTTTACGCCGGCTACTGGTTCTCCCCCGAACGCCTGATGCTGCAAACCCTGGTGGACGACTCCCAGAAATGCGTCAACGGCGTGGCCCGGGTCAAACTGTACAAAGGTCTCTGCCGCACCGTTGGCCGCAAGTCCGAAACCGATTCGCTGTTCAACCTGGACTTCGCCACCTTTGAGAAGGACCAGGTCTATAACCAGGCCGATGCCGAAGGGTTTATCAAGATCAACAGCCTGCGGCTCCGGATCAGGTCGCTGATGCAGGCCCAGCGCGGCAAGAAGTAGCAGAGGAGAGTCACGCATGACCACCGAAGAAACCGACATATCCAAGGATAAGCTCTGGGGCGGGCGCTTCACGCAGCCCACGGATAAATTCGTGGAGGAGTTCACCGCCTCCATCGGGTTCGACAAACGCCTGTATCACCAGGATATCCGCGGTTCCGTCGCCCATGCCCGCATGCTGGGAAAACAGGGGATCATCCCGATTGAGGATGTGGAACTCATCGTCCAGGGTCTGCAGCAGATCCTGCACCAGATCGAGGCGGGTGAGTTCGACTTCTCCGTCAGCCTGGAAGATATCCACATGAACATCGAGTCACGCCTCTCCGCCAGGATCGGCGAGGCGGGCAAGCGCCTGCACACCGGCCGCTCCCGCAACGACCAGGTTGCGCTGGATATCCGTCTTTACCTGCGGGACGAGATCGTGGTGATCGATAGCTTCCTTGACCTGCTGATCGATGCGCTGTTGACCCAGGCCGAGGCCAACATCGACACGATCATGCCCGGTTTTACCCATTTGCAGACCGCCCAGCCGATCCTGTTCGCCCACCACCTGATGGCCTATGTGGAGATGTTCAAACGTGACCGGGCACGCCTGGAGGACTGCCTCAAGCGGGTCAACGTCATGCCCTTGGGAGCGGGCGCGCTGGCCGGGACAACCTTTCCCATCGATCGGGAATACGTGGCCGAGCAACTGGGTTTCCCCACCATCACGCGCAACTCCCTGGATTCGGTTTCGGACCGGGATTTCGCCCTGGAGTTCCTGGCGGCCTCGTCAATCCTGATGATGCACCTGTCCCGTTTCTCGGAAGAATTGATCCTCTGGTCCACCAGCGAGTTCAAGTTTGTCGAGTTGTCCGACTCCTTCTGCACCGGTTCGTCCATCATGCCCCAGAAGAAGAACCCGGAT
>JAATGX010000241.1 GCA_015688915.1 Desulfuromonadales bacterium | reverse complement strand
GGGGTACACCTGCTTGCCGGTCCGCAGAGCGGGCTGGTGCTGGGGGTAACGAGACTGATGATGCGGTAGCGACATCCCCCTTTGGAAAAGGGGGGATATTATTTCAGGAGATTTTGCACATGAAACAGCGCGTTGTCAGCGGCATGCGTCCCACCGGCCGGCTCCACGTCGGCCATTATCACGGTGTTCTGGAAAACTGGGTCAAGCTTCAGGACGAGTTCGACTGTTTCTTCTTTGTGGCCGACTGGCACTCCCTGACCACGGAGTACGCCGATACGGCGGCTATCCGCGACAACATCCGCGAAATGGTGCTGGACTGGGTTGCCTTTGGTCTCGATCCCGCAAAGAGCCTGGTCTTCCAGCAGAGCCTGGTGTCGCACCATGCCGAGTTGAACCTGATCCTCTCCATGATCACCCCGGTTTCCTGGCTGGAGCGTTGTCCCACCTACAAGGAGATGCAGGAGAACCTGGAGGCCAAGGACCTGTCAACGTTCGGTTTTCTGGGGTATCCGGTGCTGATGACGGCTGACATCATCCTCTACAAGGCTACCCGTGTCCCGGTGGGACAGGACCAGTTGCCGCACCTGGAGATCGCCCGCGAGATCACCCGGCGGTTCAATCATCTCTACGGCCAGGTATTCCCTGAGCCGGAGGCGCTCCTGACCGAAACCCCCAAGCTGCTCGGTCTGGATGGCCGCAAGATGAGCAAGTCCTACGGAAATTCCATCTACCTCTCGGATACGGCCGAGGAAACCACCAAAAAGGTCCTGTCCATGATGACCGATCCTGCCCGTGTGCGCCGAGCCGATCCGGGCGATCCCGACGTCTGCGTGGCCTTCAACCTGCACCGCATCTACGTGCCCCGGGAGAAGCTGGAAGAGATCATCCCGGCCTGCCGCAACGCGTCGATCGGCTGCGTGGAATGCAAGCGCATCCTGGCCGAATGCATGAACGAACGGCTGGCGCCCCCCCGTGCCAGGCGCGGGGAATTGGCCACCGCTCCCGGGTGTGTGGACGACCTGCTGTTGGACGGCAGCCGACGCGCCTCCCTGGTTTCCGACGCCGTCATGGCCGATGCCCGCGCCGCCCTGAAGATCTAGCTACACCATGTTGCGCTCGTGAATCAGGTGCCTGAAGAAAACCTTATCCTCGAGGGGTTCCATGAATCCTACAGCGTGCGCCTCGACGCCTTCGAGGGGCCGCTGGACCTGTTGCTGCACCTGATCCGCAAGAATGAACTGGATATCTACGACATCCCCGTCGCCGTCATCACCCGGCAGTACCTGGATTACATCAAGCTGCTGAAGGAACTCAACCTGGAGGTGGCCGGCGACTTTCTGCTGATGGCTTCAACCCTGCTGCACATCAAGTCACGCATGCTGCTCCCCCAGGATGAGCAGGAGGAGGGGGATGAGGAGGAAGCCGATCCCCGTGCCGAACTGATACGGCGGCTGCTGGAGTACCAGCAATACAAGGAGGCCGGCCAGGTCCTGGGTGCCCGCGCCCTGCTCGGGCGGGAGGTCTTCATCCGTGCCTGCCCCGACCCCGAGCTCGCCGGCCTTCAGGCCGATGAAGGGCCGCTGGAGCTGGGGCTGTTCGACCTGGTGGACGCCTTTCGCGGCCTGCTGGCGCGTATCCCGGTCGAGAGTTTCCATGACGTGGCCCCGGCCGAGACCTTCAGCATTGCCGACTGTATCAACGAGATACTTTCCCTGCTCCAGGAACGTGATACACTTCAATTCGATGAGCTTGTCCGGGACGATTTTACCCGCGAACGGGTGATCGTCACCTTTCTGGCCCTGCTGGAGCTGTGCCGCCTCAAGCTGATCCGTATCTTTCAAAACGAGGAATACGGCCGCATCTGGTTCGTACCGGCCGTTGCGCCGGAACAACCGGGATCCGGCAGCGAAGCGGTTCTAGCGGCGACATAACGCAGAGGAGGTGGTCCATGTTCAAGGAGTTCAGGGAATTTGCACTTAAAGGCAATGTCATAGACCTGGCGGTCGGTATCATCATCGGCGCCGCCTTCAACAAGGTGGTGCAATCCTTGGTAAATGACATTATCATGCCCCCGGTCGGACTGCTGATCGGCAAGGTCGATTTTTCCTCCCTTTTCATAAATCTTTCCGGCAAATCTTTCGAGACGCTGGCCGAGGCAAAGAAGGCCGGTGCCGCAACCATCACCTACGGCCTGTTTATCAATAATCTGGTGGATTTCACCATCATGGCCTTCGTGGTATTCCTCATGGTCAAGCAGATCAACCGCCTGAGGCGTGAAGAAACTCCCTCGTCGGCCACCACCAAGGACTGCCCCTTCTGCGTATCCAGTATTCCGCTGTCCGCGACCCGTTGCCCGCACTGTACGTCCGTAGTTGAATAGCAGGGGAACATGTCATTACCCGCCATCATCGAAAGCATTATCTTTGCCGCCGAATCCCCCCTGTCGCTGGACCGCCTCTGCGAACTGCTGCACGAATACGAGCGCGACGAGATCAAGGAGGCCCTGGCCGGGTTGGCCAATGGCCATGAAACGAGGGGAGGGGGCTTTTACCTGGCCGAGGTCGCCGGGGGCTGGCAGTTCAGGACCAACCCCGATTTTCAGCAGTATGTGGTGCGTCTCGTCAGGACCATGACGGCCAGGTTTTCTCCGTCGGCCCTGGAGACCCTGGCCATTGTGGCCTACCGTCAGCCGGTGACCCGGACCGAGGTCGAACACCTGCGCGGCGTTGATTGCGGCGGCGTGCTCAAGACCCTGCTGGAGAAGAAACTGGTCCGGATCCTGGGCAAGAAGGATATCCCCGGCCGTCCCCTGATCTACGGCACCTCTAAAGAATTTCTTGAAACGTTTGGCCTTAAGGACCTGAAAGGTCTGCCGACATTGAAAGAGATCCAGGCGCTGGACGAGACGCCGCGCTTCGAACAACAGGAAGAGCTTCCGTTGGGCACCACGGACACCGCCGCCCCGGAGGAGAGCAGGTTACCTTTTGAATAGAATCGCACAACACTAAGTCCGGAGGTGTGCCATGCGGCGTCAACCCGTGGTCGCAGGCCAGTTCTACACCGGTAACGCGGCGGAACTCCGTGGCGAGCTGGCCGCGCTGATCCCGGTAACGGAAGGCGGGCGAAAGGTTACCGGCATCATCGCTCCCCACGCCGGCTACCTGTATTCCGGCGCCATTGCGGGCAAGGTCTACGCTGCCATCGACATTCCCCCCACGGTGCTGATCCTCGGCCCCAACCACCGTGGGGCCGGCGCCGCAGCCGGGCTTTACCCGGATGGCGAGTGGCTGACCCCGCTTGGCACGGCAGGGGTCAGCGCCCGCCTGAACTCCCTTATCCTCAAACAGGTCCCCTTTGTTCAATCCGATGCCGTTTCCCATCAATTCGAGCATTCCCTGGAGGTACAGGTGCCGTTCATCCAGTATCTGCGCCCCGATGTCACCATCGCCGCCATCTGCCTGGGATTT
>JAATGX010000047.1 GCA_015688915.1 Desulfuromonadales bacterium | reverse complement strand
CCTCCCCCTCCAGGGGGGAGGGAGTATTTATATTACCGGCGGCACCGGCATCGGCAAGGTCACCAAGCCGGGACTGGCGGTGGCTCCGGGCGAATGGGCCATCAACCCGGTCCCCCGCCGGATGATCGAGGAAGCGGTGCGGGACGCCCTCATCCCTCACCCCTCATCCCTCAACCTTCACGTCGTCATCTCCATCCCCGACGGCGAACAACGAGCCCAAAAAACGCTCAACGCCCGGCTCGGCATCATGGGCGGCCTCTCCATCCTCGGCACCAGCGGCATTGTCCGCCCCCTCTCGGCCAAGGCCTGGACCGATACCGTCGACACCGCCCTGGATGTGGCCAACGCCTGCGGCTGCGGGACCGTGGTGCTCTCCACCGGAAGGACCAGCGAGATGGCGGCGCAGCATTTCCTTTCCCCCCGCCCGCCGGGTGACGGAGCAGACAAACCTCCCTTCGACTCCGCTCAGGGAGCGGATCGCAGGCTGAGCGGAGTCGAAGCCCGGCCTCTCCCCGAAGAGGCGTTCATCATGATGGGGGACCACGTGGCCCATACCCTGGATAGCTGCCAGCGGCGCGGCTTCCACCGGCCGTTGATCGCCTGCCAGTTCGCCAAGCTGCTCAAGATCGCCTGCGGTCACGAAAACACCCACGCCGCCGCCTCGGAACTGGACCTGGCGACCCTGCGGCACTGGGCCGAAGCGGACGGCTTTCCCCATCACCTCATCGACCTCATGACCCAGGCCAACACCGCCCGGGAGATCATCATCGCCAGCGGCTTCGACCAGCGCCTGCTGGAACTGGTCTGTCGCCGGGCGCATGCCGCGGCCAACCGTTTCGCCCCATCCCTGCAGGCGGAATTCCTGGTGGCCGATTACGCCGGAAATATCACTTTTCACAGCCGCTAGGCCCTCCCCGGCCACACTTTTTTCCCCCGGCCGAAAAAAAATATGCTAGCATTCCAGTTTCTTTACGTCGCATAAAGGAGATTGCCATGCCACAAATCTTTGAGGGAAAACTTGAGGCCAAGGGGCTCAGGTTCGGCATCATCGTCAGCCGTTTCAACAGTTTCATCTCCGAACGTCTGCTGGAAGGGGCCGTGGATGCCCTGGTCCGCCACGGCGCGGACGACAAGGCCATCCATGTCGCCAGGGTCCCGGGCGCGTTCGAGATTCCCCTGGCCGCCAAGAAACTGGCCGAGACCTGCCGCTATGACGCCATCATCTGTCTGGGTGCCGTCATCCGCGGCTCCACGCCCCATTTCGACTACGTGGCGGCCGAGGTTTCCAAGGGCGTGGCCTCCGTATCGCTGGAGAGCGGCGTACCGGTATCCTTCGGGGTGCTGACCACCGATACCATCGAACAAGCCGTGGAACGGGCCGGCACCAAGGCGGGCAACAAGGGCTTCGAAGCGGCTGTCACCGCCATCGAAACCGTCAACCTGCTGAAGGCGATCAAGTAATGGGGCTACGACGGGAAGCGCGCGAACTGGCGCTGCTGATGCTTTACGCCCTGGACGCGAATCCGTCCGCCGGGCTGCGTGAAACCCTGCGGACCTTCCGCGAGGAGCGGGACGAGGTTACGGGCCGTGTCAGGGAGTTTGCCGAAGGACTGGTACAGGGCGTGTCTGATCGGCGCGGGGTCATCGACGAGGCGATCAAGGCCCGCTCCAGGAACTGGTCGCTCGCCAGGATGCCGCGCGTGGACCTGAACGTCATGCGGCTGGCAACCTATGAACTCATGTTCCGCGCCGACATTCCCAAGAAGGTCAGCATCAACGAGGCGATCGAGATTGCCCGCAAATTCGGGGACAAGGAGTCCCCCTCCTTTGTGAACGGCATCCTGGACGAGATCGAGGCGTGCGCCAAGACGGAAGAAACAGGCGAAGAACTTTAAACACCGTTTCTCACAGAGGCACAGAGACACGGAGAAAGGCAAAAACCGGATTTCAGTATCTCGGATGGTGCCCTACTAAAATAGGGAATTTAGTTTCTAATGCCTTTCTCTCACGAAATATTGTTTTTGATGTTCTCTGTGCCTCCGTGAGCTCTGTGAGAGGCTGGTTTTTGCATTTCGATTTTCGTTAAAGGTTATCCACATGAACGACATACAGATAGGTCTGATCGGATTCGGCAACATCGGCGCCGGGGTGGTAACGCTGCTCCGGCAGAACGCGGATGTCATCCGCGACAAGGTGGGGACGGGCATTGTCCTGAAACGGATCGCCGACCTGGACATAACCACCGATCGCGGGGTCCGGGTGGACCCCGGCGTTCTCACCACCGATGTCAACGCCATCTTCGACGATCCGGACATCTCGGTGGTGATCGAACTGGTGGGCGGCTACGAGCCGGCCAAGACCTTTGTGCTAAAGGCCATCGCCACGGGCAAGCACATCGTTACCGCCAACAAGGCGCTCCTGGCCCTGCATGGCGAGGAGATCTACTCCGCCGCGGCCCGCAACAACGTGGAGGTGCAGTTCGAGGCCTCGGTAGGGGGCGGCATCCCGGTGCTGACCGCCATAAAGGGCAACATGGCCGCCAACCGCTTCGGCAGCGTCATCGGCATCATGAACGGCACCTGCAACTACATCCTGACCCGCATGACCCAGGAAGGAGCCGACTTCAGCGACGTGCTGAAGACCGCCCAGGAACTGGGCTATGCCGAGCCGGACCCGACCTTCGATATCGAGGGGGTCGATACGGCCCACAAGCTGGCCATCCTGGTATCGCTCTGTTTCGGCACCCGCATCGACTTCAAGGATATCTATACCGAGGGCATCTCCCGCATCAGCGGCCTGGACGTCAAGTTTGCCAGTGATTTCGGCTATCGCATCAAACTGCTGGCCATCGGCAAACTGACCGACGGCCAGATCGAAGCCCGCGTTCACCCCACCATGATCCCCTTGCATAACCCGCTGGCCGAGGTCAACGGCGTCTTCAACGCCATCCGCCTGACCGGCGACTTTGTCGGCCCGGTGATGTTCTACGGCCGCGGCGCGGGCCAGAACCCGACCGCCAGCGCCATCGTGGGCGACCTGATCGGCCTGTCCCGCAGCATGGTGGCCGGGGCCGGGCGCAGGATCGCGCCGCTGGGCTTCCTGGACGACAAGGTCGGCTCCATCCCGGTCAAGCCGATGGCCGAGATCGTCAGCAAGTACATGCTGCGCTTCAGCGCCCTGGACAAACCGGGCGTGCTGGCGGCCATCGCCGGCGCTTTGGGCACGCACGGCATCAGCATCGAGTCCATGGTGCAAACCGCCCATCAGGCCGACGACAGCACGCCGGTGCCGATCGTGATCATGACCCACGAGGCCCGCGAGGGCGCTGTGCAATCCGCCCTGGAGGAGATCGACCGTTTCGACATCATCTGCGAGAAGACCGGCTTCATCAGGATCGAGGACAACCTGGAATAAAACGAGAAAACAAAAAAATCCGCCACGGAGACGCAGAGACACGGAGAAAGGCAAAACCTGAAACCAAAGGGAAAAATCAGAAGACATCAAGGTCTGACCCGAATGTTTTTGCTTTCCGGTTGTTGCCCTTAACAAGGGTTTTTGGTTTTCTCCCGCTTTTCCTCCGTGTCTCTGTGGCAGATGTAAGGTTTTCAGCCTAAAACTCATGCCGGGAGCTACCCCATGAACACCAAGATCCTCCTCAACGAAGAGCAGATCCCCAAACAGTGGTACAACATCATACCGGACATGCCCGGCCCGCTGGCGCCGGTTATCAATCCCCAGACCCTCAAACCGGTCACCCCGGACGACATGCTGGCCATCTTTCCCATGGCCCTGATCGAGCAGGAGATGTCCGCACAGCGCTGGATCGACATTCCGGACGAGGTGCGCGAGATCTACAAGCTGTGGCGGCCGTCGCCGCTGTTCCGCGCCCATCGGCTGGAAAAGGCGCTCGGTACGCCGGCGAAGATCTACTACAAGTTCGAGGGGGTCTCCCCGGCCGGCTCCCACAAGCCCAATTCGGCCATACCCCAGGCGTGGTACAACAAGCAGGCCGGTATCCGCCGCCTGGCCACCGAGACCGGCGCCGGCCAGTGGGGCAGTTCCCTGGCCCTGGCCTGTTCCCTGTTCGGCTTGGAGTGCACGGTCTACATGGTCAAGGTGTCCTGTACCCAGAAACCGTACCGCAAGAGCATGATGCAGTTATGGGGCGCCAACGTGATCCCGTCGCCGTCCGAATTCACCAATTCGGGGCGCGCGATCCTGGCCCACGACCCGGATTGCCCCGGCTCGCTGGGCATCGCCATATCCGAGGCGGTTGAGGATGCCGCCACCCACGGCGACACCAACTATGCCCTGGGGAGTGTGCTCAACCACGTCTGCCTGCACCAGACCGTGATCGGCCAGGAGGCCCGCGAGCAGATGAAGATCGCCGGCGACTACCCGGATGTGGTCATCGCCTGCTGCGGCGGCGGCTCCAACTTCGCCGGGCTGGCCTTCCCCTTCATCGCCGACCGGGCGACCGGGAAGAACGTGCGCTGCCTGGCCGTGGAACCGGCCTCCTGCCCCACCCTCACCAAAGGGGTGTATGCCTTCGATTACGGCGACACGGCCAAGATGGCGCCCATATCCATGATGTACACCCTGGGGCACGACTTCATGCCGCCCGGCATCCATGCGGGGGGCCTGCGCTACCACGGCGAATCGCCCCTGGTGTCGCAGCTTTACCATGCGGGCCAGATCGAGGCCAAGGCCTACAAGCAGAATTCCTGCTTCGAGGGGGCCGTGCTGTTCGCCCGCAGCGAGGGGATCGTCCCGGCGCCCGAGTCGTCCCACGCCGTCCGGGCCGCCATCGACGAGGCGGTGCTGGCCAAGGAGGAGGGGAAGGAGCGCACCATCCTGTTCGGCCTCTCCGGCCACGGCCAACTGGACATGGGCGCCTACGACGCCTACCTCTCGGGCGGGCTGGAAGACTACGAATATCCCGGCGAGATGGTGCGGCAAGCGCTGGAACGGCTGCCGAAGATCGAGCTGTAAACTCAAGTCGGCCACGGAGGCGCAGAGACACGGAGAACTGCACAGAGAAAGCCTGTTAACCATTTATGGTGTGAATCGTTTTTCCCTATTTTGGGTTTTTCTCTGTGTCTCCGTGTCTCTGTGGCAAAAACTATTATGATCAAAGTCAAGATTTGCGGCATAACCAATCTGGAAGACGCCCTGGTCGCCATCGACGCCGGGGCCGACGCGCTCGGTTTCGTGTTCTTCCACGAGTCGCCGCGCCACATCTTTCCCGAACAGGCGGCAGGCATCATCCGCCACCTGCCCCCCTTCGTGCAGACCGTCGGCCTGTTCGTCAACGATACCGCGGAGACGGTCAACGCCACGGCTGACCTGTGCGGGCTGGATATCGTCCAGCTCCACGGCGACGAATCGCCCGGCTTCTGCGACAGCGTCAGGCGACGCGTCATCAAGGCCTTTCGCGTGAAAAACATCACCAGCCTCGACCCCATCAAGGATTACCGCGTCTCGGCCTGCCTGTTGGACACCTGGACTCCGGCGGCCCACGGCGGCACCGGCCGGAGTTTCAATTGGGAGTTCGCCGCCTGCGCGGCCCGCTCCGGGCACATCATCCTGGCCGGTGGCCTGAACCCGGGCAACGTGGTCGAGGCGGTCCGACAGGTGCGGCCCTATGGTGTGGATGTTTCCAGCGGCGTGGAATCCGCGCCCGGCAAGAAAGACGCCTCGCTGGTGCGGGCGTTCGTATCCGCCGCCAAGCGTTCACAGACATGAAGAGACCAATGTAAATGGCGTTGATCCGACGACTCGCCGGTGAGCCGAAACGGTTGCTGGCGCTCATACCGCTGATCCTGTCGCTCTGGGTCATCTTCTCCCGATTCTCGCGGCCCGGCGTCACGGCCGACGGCCAGACCTATCTCCAGATCGCGCGCAACCTGCACTTCGGTATCGGACTCGGCTGGCAGGCCCTGTGGGTTCCCCCGCTGCACTCCGTGCTGGTTGCACTCGTCGGGTGGTTGCCCGGCGTTCCCGATCTGCTCCTGGCCTCCGCCATGGTCGGGGCAATCATGGGGGTTGTGCTGGTCATGGGCGTATGGCTGCTGGCCTCGGAGATCTTCGGACGTACCGTGGCGTTGGGCGCGGCAACCGTCGCGGCCCTGTTTCCCCATTTTCTCTGGCTCGTCAGGGCCCCGGAAGCGGAAATCACCTATACGGCCCTGCTGGTCATCACCCTCTGGCTCTTCTGCGTGGCGTTGCGCCGAAATTCCCCGGCCCTGTCCGTCCTGTGCGGAGCGGCCTTTGCCCTGGCATACCTGGCCCGGTCAGAGGGGTTCCTGGTAATGATCATCGTCATTGCCGCCGCGCTTGCCGGTGAGGGGCGGCGTCTGCTGCGCGGGAACGCGCACCGCCTGGTCGCGCTCGTGCTGATTGCGTTTTTCGTCGTATCCTCTCCGTACCTGCTCTTTCTGAAAAAACAGTACGGCGCCTGGGTAATCAGCCCCAAGTCCACCTATGTGCTGATCTG
>JAATGX010000183.1 GCA_015688915.1 Desulfuromonadales bacterium | reverse complement strand
ATGCTCTCCATCGTTCCGCTGCTGGCCGGCGGCGGTCTGTTCGAAACCGGTGCCGGCGGCTCGCCGCCCAAGCACGTCCAGCAGTTTGTTCAGGAAGGGTACCTGCGGTGGGATTCCTTGGGCGAGTTCCTGGCTCTTGCCGTGTCGTTGGAGCATCTGGCCGCCACCTTCAAGAATGAAAAGGCCCAACTCCTGGCCGATACGCTTGATCAGGCCAATACCAAGTTCCTGGACAACAACAAGAACCCGGCCCGCAAGGTTGGCCAGATCGACAACAGGGGCAGCCACTTCTACCTCGCCCTGTACTGGGCCGAGGCGTTGGCGGCACAGACCAAGGACAAGGAACTGGCGGTACGTTTCGCCAAGGTGGCGCAGCAACTCCAGGAGCAGGAGGCAAAGATCAACGAGGAATTGATCGGAGCCCAGGGAAAACCCCAGGATATCGGCGGTTATTACAACCCCGATCCGGTCAAAACGGAAAAGGCCATGCGGCCCAGCGCAACCCTGAACGCGATAATTGACGCCATTAACAATTGATCCGTTGCAGAGCCGGACGATTCACATCCGGCCATGCCCCGCAGGTTCCAGAAACCTGCGGGGCATGGCCGGAATCAAGCGTCAATATATATCTGAATCACGGTTTGACGTGAATGCACTTGTTTGAAAGGTTGATGGATGGCGTACAGGTATGTGACAGTTCCCCCCGGGGAAAAGATCATCATGGGGAGCGGCGGAAAACTCAATGTTCCGAACAACCCGATCATCCCGTTCATCGAGGGGGATGGTACCGGAATCGACATCTGGAAGGCCTCGGTACGCGTGTTCGATGCCGCTGTCCGGAAGGCCTACGACGGTAGCAAGAAGATCAGTTGGATGGAAGTGTATGCCGGTGAAAAGCCGTTCAACCTGTTTCGCGAGCAGATGGGCGATAAGGCATGGTTGCCCGATGAAACGGTCGAGGCTTTCAAGGAGTTCATGGTAGGCATCAAGGGGCCGCTGACGACCCCGATCGGCGGTGGCATCCGTTCCCTGAACGTTGCCCTGCGCCAGTTGCTCGATCTGTATGTCTGCCTGCGCCCCGTGCGCTGGTTCCAGGGTGTTCCCTCGCCGGTCAAGAAGCCGGAAGACGTGGACATGGTCATCTTCCGGGAAAACTGCGAAGATATCTATGCCGGTATCGAGTGGATGGCCGGCACTGCCGAGTGCGACAAGATCAAGCGCTTTCTGCTCGACGAGATGGGGGTCACCAAGATCCGTTTCCCGGGGACCTCCTCCATCGGCATCAAGCCGATCTCCAGGGATGGTTCCGAGCGGCTCGTCCGCGCCGCTGTCCGGTACGCCCTTGATCACAAACGCAAATCCGTGACCATTGTCCACAAGGGCAATATCATGAAGTTCACCGAAGGCGCGTTCAAGGACTGGTGCTACGGTGTCGCGATCAACGAGTTCCGCGACAAGGTCGTTACGGAGCGGGAGATCTGGATCATCGACAATCAGGACAGCACACCGGGCCTGTCCGTGGAAGAGAACGCCAGGCGGATCGACCCCGGCTACGACATGATGTCGCCCCAACAGAAAGAGGATATCCGCAGGGAAGTCGAGGCGGCCCTCGATCTGATGCCGACCCATGGCGCGGGCCAGTGGAAAAAGCTGCTCATGATCAAGGACACCATCGCCGACATCACCCTGCAGCAGGTCCTGACCCGCGCCAAGGAATTCGACGTGCTGGCCTGCATGAACCTGGAAGGCGACTTCCTCTCCGATGCACTGGCCGCCCAGGTCGGCGGTATCGGTATTGCCCCCGGCGCCAACATCAATTACGTGACCGGCCACGCCATCTTCGAGGCCACCCACGGGACGGCGCCGAAATACGCCAACTTGGACAAGGTAAACCCCGGTTCCGTGATCCTCTCCGGGGTCATGATGCTTGAACACATGGGCTGGCAGGAGGCGGCCGACATGATCACCAGAGCCATCGACAAAACCATCGGCCAGAAGCGGGTAACCTACGACTTCGAGCGGATGATGCAAGGCGCCACGCTGTTGTCCTGCTCCGGTTTCGCCGATGCCCTGATAGAGAATATGTAATATCCGATTGTTCACAAGGGGCGATACCCCGTATCGTCACGAAATTCTGCTGCACACAAAAACAACGAGGAGGAAACAGTATGGCACGCAAGAAGATTTCACTTATCGGTGGTGGTCAGATTGGCGGCGTTCTGGCGCAGCTCGCGGCGTTGCGGGAACTGGGTGACGTTGTTCTGTTTGATATCGTTGAGGGTCTCCCCCAGGGTAAGACTCTCGATATCGCCGAGGCAGCTCCGGTCGACGGTTTTGACGTCGAACTGAAAGGTACCAACGACTACAAGGACATCGCCGGTTCCGACGTGGTCATCGTCACCGCCGGTCTGCCCCGCAAGCCCGGCATGAGCCGTGACGACCTGATCGAGGTCAACTCCAAGATCATCACCTCCGTTGCCGAGGGGATCAAACAGTATGCCCCCAACTCCTTCGTCATCGTCATCTCCAACCCGCTGGATGCCATGGTAACCCTGCTGCAGAGGGTTACCGGCTTCCCCTACAACCGCGTCATCGGTCAGGCCGGTGTCCTGGATTCCGCCCGCTTGGCCGCCTTCATCGCCTGGGAACTGGGCGTGTCCGTGAAAGACGTCAACGCCCTTACCCTGGGTGGCCACGGCGACGACATGGTTCCCCTCGTCCGTTTCGCCAGTGTTGCCGGCATCCCGGTCGTGGAGCTGCTGGAGCGCAAATACAAGGACAAGGCAAAGGCAAAGGAAGTTCTCGATGCCATCGTCAAGCGTACCCGCGGCGCCGGCGGCGAAGTGGTTGCCCTGCTCAAGACCGGCTCGGCCTTCTACTCTCCGGCCTCTTCGGCCATTGCCATGGCCGAAGCGATCCTCAAGGACCAGAAACGCGTCCTTCCCACCTGCGTCTACCTGCAGGGCGAGTACGGCGTTGATGGTTACTATGTCGGTGTTCCCGCGGTTCTTGGCGAAAAGGGGGTCGAGCAGATCCTTGAATTCTCCCTCAATGCCGAGGAACAGGCGTTGCTGGACAAATCGGTCGCAGCGGTCAAGGAACTGGTTTCGACGCTGAAATAAGCGCAATAAGCTTTCAGGCTCTGTGTGGAATGCAAAAGAAGGGCAACCGCCCTTCTTTTGCCACATTTTAGGCCTGGTATTTCACACCTTTCATTACGGAATAAAGGAGTATTTGCCAGATGGAAAAAACATTGCCGAAAATCGAAATTATCGAGAAGTACTGCAAGGGGTGCCACATCTGCGTGGAATTCTGCCCCACCAAGGTCCTGGAGATGCAGGGCTTTGTCGCAGCCGTCAAGAACCTGGAGGCCTGTATCAAATGTATGCAGTGCGAACTCCGCTGCCCCGACTTCGCAATCAAGGTCATCACCGAATAATCCAACGGGAGGAATGAACAGTGTCAAAAAAAGTAGCGTTTCTTCAGGGTAACGAAGCTGCATCCCACGGCGCACTCTATGCCGGCTGCAACTTCTTTGCAGGCTACCCGATCACACCCTCGACCGAAGTTGCCGAGGTCATGTCGGCCGAACTGCCCAAGATCGGCGGAAAATTCATACAGATGGAAGACGAGATCGGCGCCATGGCCGCCATCCTGGGCGCGGCCCTGGCCGGTTCCAAGGTGCTTACCTCCACATCCGGCCCCGGTCTTTCCCTCAAGCAGGAGCTGATCGGCTACGGCTGCATCGCCGAGATCCCCTGCGTCATCTATAATGTCATGCGCGGCGGCCCCTCCACCGGTATGCCGACAGGCCCGAGCCAGTCGGACGTCATGGCCGCCAAGTGGGGCACCCATGGCGACCATCCGGCCATCTGCCTGACACCGGCCTCGGTCCAGGAGACCTACGAAGAGGTTATCCGCGCCTTCAACCTGTCCGAAAAATACCGCACCCCGGTCATGGTCATGCCGGACGAGATCGTGGCCCACATGCGCGAACGTATCGTCTTCCCCGAAAAGGGCGAGATCGAAGTCGTGCCCCGCAAGACCCCGACCGTGCCGCCCGAACAGTACAAACCGTACGACACCAGCTTCGGCGATGTGCCGCCGCTGGCCGCCTACGGCACCGGCTACAAATTCCACGTGACCGGCCTCAACAAGATGCCGGACGGCTTCCCCACCACCAAGGCCGAGGTCGTTCAGGCCGAGGAAGAGCGTCAAGTCCGCAAGGTCGATGCCAATGTGGACGACATCGTCACCTTCGAAGAGTACCTGCTGGACGACGCCGAGATCGTGGTCGTTGCCTACGGTTCCACCTCCCGCTCCGCCCGCTATGCCGTCAATGCCGCCCGCGAGCAGGGGATCAAGGCCGGGATGTTCCGCATCAAGACCTTCTGGCCGTTCCCGGACAAGCAGATCAAGGCCCTGGCCCAAAAGGCCAAAGGCTTTATCGTTCCGGAGATGAACCTGGGCATGTGCGCAAATGAGATCGAGCGCAACGTGCAGGGCAAGGCTCCGGTTCTCGGCATCTTCCGCGTCGACGGTGAGCCGATCAACCCCGACCAGATTGTCGAGAAGATCAAGGAGGTTAAATAACCATGGCATTTGATTATGAAAAATATCTTCGTCCCGGCAAACTGCCCCACATCTGGTGCCCCGGCTGCGGCCACGGCATCGTTATGAAGGGGTTGATCCGGGCTATGGATTCGCTCAAGATTGGTACAAAGAACACCGCCATCGTATCCGGCATCGGCTGCGCCTCGCGCCTTCCCGGCGACATGGATAGCTGCACGCTGCACACGGCCCACGGCCGCGCCGCTGCCTTCGCCACCGGCGTCAAAATGGCCAAGCCCGAGATGAACGTCATCCTGGTCGGCGGCGACGGCGACGGCACCGCCATCGGCGGCAACCACTTCATCCATGCCTGCCGCCGCAACATCGACATGACCTACATCATCCTGAACAACAAGATCTACGGCATGACCGGCGGTCAGTTCTCGCCCGCCACGCCGACCGGAGCCAAGGCCTCCACCACCCCCTACGGCAACCCCGACCCGGCTTTTGACATCGCCAAGCTGGCAATCGGCGCCGGCGCCACCTTCGTGGCCCGCGGCACCGCCTACCACGCCGCCCAGATCGACAAGCTGATCGCCGAAGCGATCCAGCACAAGGGCTTCTCCGTGGTGGAGATACTGGACGACTGCCCCACCACCTATGGCCGCCGCAACAAGTTCAAGTCGGTCATCGAGATGATGAACCATCTCAAGGAAACCTCCGTGCCGGTCAAGGCCGCCGAGAAGATGACCGCCGAGCAGTTGCAGGGCAAGGTCCTCACCGGCGTCCTCTACAAGGAAGAGCGGGCCGAGTACACCACCGAGTACGCCAAGGTGATCGAACGCGCCCAGGCCAAGTAATCATTACAGGAAAAAGGAGCGATAGAGATGTCACGTTATGAACTCAGGTTTTCCGGTGACGGCGGGCAGGGTCTGATCACTGCCGGCATCATCATGGCCAAAGCCGCCTCCATCTACGAAGGCAAGCAGGCCGTGCAGTCCCAGAGCTACGGCCCCGAGGCCCGCGGCGGCGCTTCCAAGTCGGAGGTCATCATTTCCGACGACCCGATCGATTACCCGAAGGTCACCCAGTGCGACGCGCTCCTGGCAATGACCCAGGAAGCCGCCAACAAGTACTCCCACGACCTGAAAGAGGGTGGGGTGCTGCTGATCGATTCCGACTTGGTGAAGAATGTACCGCCGGGGAATTTCAAGACCATTGCCTTCCCGATCATCAACACCGCCAAGAACGACGTGGGCCGCGAGATCGTCGCCAATATCGTCGCCCTTGGCGCCATGGTGGCGCTGACCGGTCAGGTCACCCGGGAAAACGCCGAGAAGGCCGTTCTTTCCAGCGTGCCCGAGGCGTTCCTCGAACTGAACAAGAAGGCCTTCAGCATGGGCTTCGACAAGGCCGTCGCAGCCAGCGCCTAGTCGTGAAGCATCATCGTTGCAATGAAAAGGCCCGGCGCATGCGCTCCGGGCCTTTTTGCCTTTTTTCGGGGAACTGAATCCGAGAAGCTGATGGAACGCGTGATGAGTGTTCGTAGCGAACCGGGGAGGCCCGCTGGACCGATTTGAACAATCGAATATCCCACGATCAAATCCGTGAAATAATGCTTGCGTTTCCCCTGGTTGCTGTGCTACATACATACAAAATTATTGTTCACTAGAAAGTGAGCTCGAAAGGCTCGCTTTTTTTTGTGTTAATTTTCAGGATACAAAGCCATGGCACTTCACAAGGATGACATCTGCGAGCGGGTTGAGGCGATTCTCCGGCCGATCCTTGAATCATTCCGGCTCGAGTTGGTGGAGATCGAGTTCAAGCGGACCGGTAGGGAAGCGGTACTGCGCCTGTTCATCGACAAAGAGGGGGGCGTCACCCTCGACGACTGCGCCGATGTCAGCCGTGAACTGTCCCTGGTCCTGGACGTCGAGGATTTCATCCCCTGCGCCTACACCATGGAGGTCTCGTCCCCCGGTCTTGACCGGCCGCTCAAGTCCCTGGCGGATTACGAGCGCTTTGCGGGGCGGCTGATCAAAGTCCGCACCTACGAGCCCTTTGCCGATGATGACGGCAACAAGCGCAAGACCTTCCTTGGCACCCTTGAAGGGCTTGTGGACGGGGTGGTCAGGATGGCGCTCACGGAAGGGCAGACCGCCGCCATTCCGCTGGAGCGGGTGGCCAAGGCAAACCTGGAATTCGAGTTCAAATAGTGACAGTAGAACATAATAGGTTGGTCTGATTTCATATACGTCAGCAAGGAGAAGCAACCGTGGAAACGACTATCAGCATCAAGCACGCCATCGATCAGATCGTCAAGGAAAAGGGGATCGAACGCCAGGTGGTCCTGGAGGCCATGGAACAGGCGGTGTTGACCGCGGCCAACAAGAAATACCGCAATACCCGTGATCTTGAGGCCCGCTACAACCCGGATACGGGCGAGGTGGAACTGTTCGAATTCGTGACCGTTGTTGACGAGGTGCAGGACTCCTACAAGGAGATCGACCTGGAAGAGGCCCGCGAGATCGACCCGGATGTGGAGGTCGGCGATTCGCTGGGTGAAAAGCTCGACGCCAGCGGCTTCAGCCGCATTGCCGCCCAGACCGCCAAACAGGTCATCATCCAGAAGGTGCGCGAGGCGGAACGGGAGACTATTTTCAACGAGTACAGCGATCGCCAGTGGGAGATTATCACCGGCATGGTCCGGCGCTTTGAAAAGGGTGACCTGCTGATCGACCTGGGACGGGCCGAGGCGATACTGCCCTCCAAGGAGCAGATGCCGCGCGAGGTTTACCGTCCGGGTGACCGGATCAGGGCGATCATTACCGATATCCGCATGACCACCAAGGGTCCCCAGATCATCCTGTCACGTACCCATCCCAGCATGCTGGCCAAGCTGTTTGAAGCCGAGGTCCCCGAGGTTGCCGAGGGGATCGTGGAGATCAACGCCATTGTGCGCGATCCGGGCAGCCGCACCAAGCTGGCCGTGTCGTCCAATGATCCGGATGTCGATCCCGTGGGCGCCTGCGTCGGTATGCGCGGTTCACGCGTCCAGAATGTT
>JAATGX010000197.1 GCA_015688915.1 Desulfuromonadales bacterium | reverse complement strand
TCTACAAGAACCGGCACTTCCGACTGCAAGACCTCCTGGTCGAAATTCGTGTCGGTGAACGCTATTACCTTTTCGCTGGCCATACGTTTTCTCCTTTGGATAGGTGGAAGTTTCCCCGAATGATATACCAGGATGGGAAAAAATCAAGGGCAAACTCCGAACGTCATCGCGCGCCGGCTTTGGTTGAAATAGCGCTGATAAGGGAGTATGCTGGCGCCGTGATTCGTGAACACGGAGCGAGGAGTATGCCCCATCTGCCATTGAACATAGACATGCGTGACCGGATCGCCCTGGTTGCCGGTGGCGGCCAGGTGGCGTGCCGCAAGGTGAAGGCGCTGCTCGCATCAGGCGCGTGCGTGCGAGTGGTGGCGCCGGTTATGGTCCCCGGGATCATGGAGCTGGTGGCATCCGGAGCCATTGATGCGCGTGTGGGATGCTACGAGACGCGTGACCTGGACAACTGCCTCCTGGCAGTGGCGGCCACCGACGATGCCGGAGTGAACCGGCGACTGGCCACGGATGCCCGCCAGCGCGGCATCCTTGCGGCCGTGGCGGATGCCCCCGAACTGGGCACCTGCACCTTTCCCGCCGTGCTGCGCCGGGGCGACCTGGAAATCGGCGTCAGTACCGGCGGCCGCTGTCCCGCCTTTGCCATGCTGGTCAGGGATGTGCTGGCCGGGGTGATCGGTGAGGACTACGGCATCGCTCTGGAGCGGGTGGCTTTTGAACGCGAAAAGCTGTTGACGGAAGGGAATGACAGCACATACAATAACCAGCTTGTACGCATCATTGCCCAACGCCTGGTAGCGGAACTGTCCGCAAAAATTGAACAAACTGTGGCTGAAGACTGAAACGAAACCTCACACTTCTTCAGCCGGTCAACGTGCTTCCAAGGAATCGCCATGAGCCAAAATTTCTTCTATGTAACCATTGTCCTGTACAGTTGCGCCACCCTGGCCTACCTGGTTTACCTGGTCAAGACGACCCCGGCAGTGGCAACCTGGGCCAACCGGCTGGTCATGACAGGCTTTGTCGCCCACTTCCTTTCCACCATACACCGCTTCAATTCGGCGGGGCACCTGCCGATCACCAACATGCACGAATCCCTGTCCTTCTTCAGTTTGGCCATTGTCGGGGCATTCATCCTCTTTGAACGCAGATACCGGGTTACCATCCTCGGGTCGTTCATACTGCCGGTGGCTCTTTTGCTGATTGTAGCCTCCAGCGCCTTTTCCTCGGCAATCAGCGGCTTGAACCCGGCCCTGCGGAGCAACTGGCTCTGGCTTCATACCATCATGGCCTTTATCAGCTACGCCGCCTTTACCATCGCCTTTGGCGCCGCCGTGATCTACCTGATACAACAGCATTTTCTCAAGAAGAAACGCCTCGGGGCTCTCTTTCAGAAACTCCCCTCCCTGGAGACGCTGGACGACATCAACTATCGCTGCCTTACCATCGGCTTTCCGCTCTTGACGGTTGCCATCATCTCCGGTGCCATCTGGGCGGAGAAGGCCTGGGGCACCTACTGGAGCTGGGACCCCAAGGAAACGTGGTCGTTGATCACCTGGTTCATATACGCGGCACTGCTGCACGGCAGGATGACCACCGGCTGGCGGGGAAGACGGGCCGCGCTGCTCTCCATAGCCGGCTTCCTGATCATGCTGTTCACCTTCGTCGGGGTGAACCTGTGGATGCCCGGCCTGCACAGCTACAAATAATCGCTGTCTTTTTGCTCAGCCATCCCCGGTATTCGAAGTTTTACCTTGCAGTAAGGACACACGGCGCATGAATATCATCGTAGTAGGCCTCTCCCATAAAACCGCACCGGTCGAGATCCGGGAAAAGGTCGCCTTTTCCCCCAACCAGATCGAGAAGCCGCTCAGGGAACTGGTGGCCCTGGACGACATTATAGAGGGGGTTATCGTCTCCACCTGCAACCGGGTGGAGATCTACGCCACCACCCGCGACATCGCCGGCGGCATCGCCCGCATCAAGCGTTTCATGGCGGAGTACCACCATATCCCCTTTGAGACCCTTGAGACGCATCTCTACAATTACCATTCCGAAGCCGCCATACGCCATGTCTTCCGGGTTGCCTCCAGTCTCGATTCCATGGTCGTGGGCGAGCCCCAGATCCTGGGGCAGATCAAGACATCCTACGGATATGCCGCCGAATACAGGTCCTCCGGGATCATCCTCAACCGCTTTCTGCACAAGGCCTTCTCGGTTGCCAAGCGGGTGCGCACCGAAACTAGGATCGCCTCTTCGGCGGTATCCGTGGCCTTTGCGGCGGTGGAACTGGCCAAGAAGATCCTTGGGGACCTGTCCGACAAGACCGTCATGTTGATCGGCGCCGGAGAGATGTGTGAACTGGCGGCAAAACATTTCCTCAACAGCGGTGCCAAGGGGGTGATGGTGACCAACCGCACCTTCGAGCGGGCCGAGCGGCTGGCCGAGGACTTCGGCGGCGAGGCGATAGCCTTCGAGGAGATGTTCAGCCACCTGCACCGCGCGGATATCGTCCTCTCCTCCACCGGCGCCCCGCACGTCATCATCGGCCCGAAAGACGTGGACGAAGTGATCCGGCGGCGCAGGTTCAAGCCGATGTTCTTCATCGACATCGCCGTGCCGCGCGACATCGACCCCAAGGTGGACAACCTGGAGAACGCCTACCTGTTCACGGTGGACAACCTGCAGGAGACCGTCCAGGCCAACCTGGCCCAGCGCAACAAGGAGGCGGAAAAGGCCGAGGAGATCATCAACCAGGAGATCGGCCAGTTCCACAAATGGCTCTCCTCGCTGGAGGTAACCCCGACCATTGTTGCCCTGCGCACGCATTTCGACGAGATCCGGCGGGCCGAGCTCGGCCGGACCGCCGCCACCTGGAAGGAACTGACTCCCGAGGACGAGAAACGGCTGGAGGCGCTGACCTCGGCCATCATGAACAAACTGCTCCACACCCCTACCTTGGCGCTGAAAAAGGCTGGCCAGGGGGGACGGGTGAACCTCTACGTGGATGCCCTTCGGCAACTGTTCGACCTGGAGGCGGCCCCCGAGGAGGCCGAGGAGTTGGAACTTGAGGAATAGAGGCCTGACAGTCCCCCTTTTGCAAAGGGGGGAGCAGTGAGGTTGCCCCCGCTCGTCCCCGGAACCCTGATCAAACGCTACAAGCGCTTCCTGGCGGATGTAACCCTGGAGGATGGCAGCGTCGTCACCGTCCATTGTCCCAACTCGGGCAGCATGAAGGGGTGCGCGACCCACGGCAGCCCGGTGTTTCTGTCCCGCAGCGCGAACCCGGGCCGTAAATATCCTTTTACCTGGGAGTTGGTGGAGTCTGACGGATTCTGGGCCGGCATCAACACGGCCCTGCCCAACCGGTTGACCCGTGAGGCCATCGAGAACGGCACCATTGCGGAACTGCGCGGTTACGACGCCATTCGCCCCGAGGTTCCCTACGGCGAGCACAGCCGTATCGACCTGCTGCTGGAGGGCCGGGCGGGGCGCTGCTTCGTGGAGGTAAAGAATGTCACGCTGGTGGAAGATGGCCGAGCCCTGTTCCCGGATGCGGTCACCGTTCGCGGTCAGAAGCATCTGAACGAGTTGATGCGGGTGGTGCGGGAAGGGGACCGGGGCGTGATTTTCTTCACGGTGCAGCGTGGCGACGGCAACAGCGTCTCCCCGGCCGACGGCATCGACCCGGAGTACGGCAGGCTGCTCAGGCTGGCCCTGGCGAACGGCGTGGAGGCGTTGGCCTACCGGGCGCTGGTAACACCCGGAGAGATCAGGTTGACGGAGCGGCTGCCGGTTATTGTCTGAAGGTTGAAAAACGAAAAGGCTTTCTCTCACTCGTTCACTTCGTTCGCTGGAGCTCACAGAGGCACAGAGAACCTTGGAAAGAAAAAAGCGCTCTCTTCGTTGTGTGTGTTTTTCTCTGTGAGAGACGGTTTTTGACGTTGTAAACTTTATAAGGAATTGGAGAAAGAGATATGCCACCAAAGGAATTACGCATCGGCACCCGCGCAAGCCAGTTGGCGCTCTGGCAGGCCAACTGGGTCAAGTCCGAACTGGAGAAGAGATACCCCGGCATGCGGGTGACCCTGACCAAGATCAAGACCATCGGCGACAAGATTCTGGATGTCCCCCTGGCCCAGGTTGGGGGCAAGGGGCTGTTCGTCAAAGAGATCGAAGAGGCCATGCTGCGGGGCGAGATCGACATCGCCGTGCACAGCATGAAGGACGTGCCGACCGATTTCCCGGAAGGGCTCGGCCTCTGCTGCATCACCGAGCGTGAAGATCCGCGCGACGCCGTGATATCCCGCAACGTGAAATTCGCCGACCTGCCTCAGGGGGCCAGGATCGGCACCAGCGCCCTGCGCCGCCAGGCCCAGTTGCTCAAGGTGCGCCCCGACCTGGAGATGATCATCATCCGCGGCAACGTGGAGACCCGCATCCGCAAACTGGAGGACGACAAGCTGGACGCGGTCATCCTGGCCGCCGCCGGCCTGAAACGGCTCGGCTTTACCGAAAAGGTGGCCGAGTACCTGGACCCCGACCTCTCCATCCCGGCCATCGGCCAGGGTGCCCTGGGGATCGAATGCCGTCTGGCCGACCCGGTCATCACCGAAACCATCGCCTTCTTCAACCACCCGGATACCAGCTTTGCCGTGCGGGCCGAACGTGCCCTGCTGAAACGGTGCGAAGGGGGATGCCAGGTGCCCATCGCGGCCCACGGCACGGTCAACGGCGGCGTCCTGCGGCTGGTCGGCTTCATCGCCGCCGTGGACGGCCGGCGCTCGGTGCGGGCGGAGATCAGCGGACCGGTGGCGGAATGCGAGCACCTGGGTATCCGCTTGGCGGACCAACTCCTTGCCGACGGCGGCAAGGCGATTCTGGAAGAGGTCTATCAGCGGGAGATTGCCGGCGAAGCAAAGACTATAGTGTAATTCAACCACTCCGGCCCTTGTGGGCACCCTCTCCTGATTCAGGAGGGGAACGGGGGGTGGTCGGGGAGGTGACCCCAATGGAAACTGAACAGAAAACAGGCATCGTCTATCTGGTGGGCGCCGGTCCCGGCGATCCGGGGCTGATTACCGTGCGGGGCGTGGAATGCCTCTGCCGCGCCGAGGTGGTGGTCTACGACTACCTGGCCAACGAGCAGTTGTTGAATTACGCGCCCGGCGAGGCCGAACATATCTATGCCGGCAAGATCGGCGGCAGGCACAACCAGGACCAGGCTGAGATCAACCAACTGTTGGTGGATAAGGCCAGGGCGGGAAAGATCGTCGTGCGGCTCAAGGGGGGGGACCCCTTTGTCTTCGGCCGGGGGGGAGAGGAGTGCGAGGCGCTGCGGGAAGGTGGAATCGCCTTCGAGGTGGTGCCGGGCGTGACCGCCGGCGTAGGCGCGGCCGCCTATGCCGGGATACCCCTGACCCATCGGGATTACACCGCCTCGGTGGCCTTTGTGACCGGCCAGGAGGGGAAGGGGAAGGACGAGTCCGCCATCGATTGGGAGCGTCTCTCCCTCGGCAGCGGCACCGTGGTCTTCTACATGGGGATCACGACCCTGCGGCGCAACATGCAGCGGCTGCTGGAGCACGGCCGGAGTCCGCAGACCCCGGTGGCGCTGGTGCGCTGGGGGACCACGCCGGAACAGCAGGTTTTGGTGGGCTCGCTCACTGATATAGCCGACCGTGTCGAGCAGGCCGGATTCAAACCGCCGGCCGTGGTAATCGTGGGTGAGGTCGTGGCATTGCGGGACAAACTGCGCTGGTTCGACACCCGTCCGCTCTTCGGCAGGGAAATCCTGGTGACGCGCGCCGCCGACCAGGCCGGAGAATTCTCCTGCATGCTCTCCGAGCGGGGCGCACGGGCCATCGAATGTCCCACCATCAAGCTGGTGGAACCGGAGGGGTGGGAGCCGTTGGACGCCGCCATTCACGTTCTTTCCGGCTATCACTGGCTGGTGTTCACCTCGGGCAATGCGGTGCGCACCTTCTTCCGGCGCATGGAAAACCTGGGGCTCGACGCCAGGGCGCTGGCCTCCTGCAAGGTCTGCGCGGTGGGACCGAAGACCGCAGAAACCGTAGCCGCGTTCGGCATCCGTCCCGACCTGATCCCCTCCGACTACAAGGCCGAGGGGGTCGTGGCAGAGTTGGCGAAGCTGGACGTGTCCGGTAAAAAGATCCTCTTTCCCCGGGCCGACCGCGCCAGGGAGATCATTCCCCGCGAATTGCAGTGCATGGGCGCTCAGGTGGACAGCCCGGTGGCCTACCGCACCGTCCTGCCGGACAGGTTGCCGCCCGAGGCGCTGTTCGCCTTGGAAAAACGCTCCGTGGACTGCATCACCTTCACCTCGTCATCGACGGTCCAGAACCTGGCCGGGATGCTGGGGAGCGACCTGCTGCTGGACATGCTCAAGGGGGTAACGGTGGCATCCATCGGTCCGGTCACCTCCCGTACCTGCCACGAATTGGGACTCAAGGTCGATATCGAGCCGCCCCGCTCAACACTTGCCGAACTGCTCGCGGCCATTGAACGGCACTTCGGCCGTGAACTTCCATAACGCGCCGATTGATCGAATAACCGCCCTCAACCTCCACCCGCTGCACTCCATCCGCGTCAACGACCGCCGTGAACGTCCTTTTCCCGTCTGCTTGATAATAACGTGAACCGGTGTATGCTTACGAAATAGGCGAACATTTTCATCCGGGACAAGGAGACATTGACATGCACGTGACGCGAAGGCAGTTTTTCAAGGTGTGCGCCGGCGGGCTGGGGACCTCCAGCGCGGTGGCTCTGGGCTTTTCGGTCGATGCGCAGGCAGAGGTGCGCCAGTTCAAGCTGGCCCGCAGCACCGAGACCCGCAACACCTGCCCCTACTGTTCCGTGAGTTGCGGCCTGATCATGCACAGCCTGGGCGACAAGGCGAAAAACGCCGAACCGTCCATCTTCCACATCGAAGGCGATCCGGACCACCCGGTGAACCGGGGCACCCTCTGCCCGAAGGGCGCAGGTCTGGTGGACTTCATCCACAGCGAAAACCGGCTCAAGTACCCGGAATACCGCGCCCCCGGCTCCAGGGAGTGGCGGCGCATCTCCTGGGACGAGGCGTTTACCCGGGTGGCACGGCTGATGAAGGATGACCGGGACAAGAACTTTGTGACCAAAAACGCCGCCGGCGCCACGGTCAACCGCTGGGTGACCACCGGTTTCCTGGCGGCCTCCGCCTCCAGCAACGAATCCGGCTACATCACCCACAAGGCCATCCGCAGCCTGGGCGCCTTGGCGTTCGATAATCAGGCCCGGGTCTGACACGGACCAACGGTGGCCAGTTTGGCCCCCACATTCGGTCGCGGTGCAATGACCAACCATTGGGTGGATATCAAGAACGCGAACGTCATCATCGTCATGGGCGGCAACGCCGCCGAGGCTCACCCCTGCGGCTTCAAATGGGTGACCGAGGCCAAGGCCCACAACCACGCCACGTTCGTCGTGGTGGACCCCCGCTTCACCCGTTCGGCATCGGTGGCGGACTACTACGCGCCCATCCGCACCGGCACGGACATCGCCTTCCTGGGCGGGGTGATCAACTACCTGCTCTCCCACGACAAGATCCAGCACGAATACGTCAAGGCCTATACCAACGCCGCTTTCATCGTCAACGAGGGGTACATATTCGACGAGGGCCTGTTCTCGGGCTATGACGAACCGAAACGCACGTACGACAAATCCACCTGGTCCTACGAGATCGGGCCGGACGGCTATGCCGCGGTGGACGAAACCATGCAGCACCCCCGCTGCGTGCTGCAACTGCTCAAGCGGCACTTCTCCCGTTACACGCCGGAGGTGGTGAACAACATCTGCGGCACGCCCAGGGATGCCTTCCTCAAGGTGTGCGAGACCATCGCCACCACCTCGGTGCCCGACCGCACCCTGACCTTCATGTACGCCCTGGGGTGGACCCAGCACTCGGTGGGATCGCAGGTGATCCGCACCGCGGCCATGGTGCAGCTCCTGTTGGGCAACATGGGCATGGCGGGCGGGGG
>JAATGX010000029.1 GCA_015688915.1 Desulfuromonadales bacterium | reverse complement strand
TTTGATCTTGATGGAACACTGGCCGACTACGATGGCCAACTGCTGGCAGATCTCCAGAAGATAGCATCTCCGCATGAGCCTCCACCCGTGCTGTATTCCAATATTCCTTATCTGGAAGCCAGACGGCATATGATCACGTCGCAGAGTGGCTGGTTCCGGAAGTTGCCGAAACTTGAACTGGGGTGGGATGTGCTGGAGGTGGCAAAGGGGGTTGGGTATTCGGTATCGATTCTCACCAAAGCACCGGTCAGAAAGCACGCTGCATGGTCTGAAAAGGTCGAGTGGTGTACTGAGCATCTGGGAAATCTCATTGACGGCGTGACCATCGCCCACGACAAAGGACTTGTCTACGGCGCTGTATTAGTTGATGATTGGCCTGAATACATTGAAAAGTGGTTGAAGCACCGTCCTCGCGGCCTGGTCATAATGCCGGCGAGTGGTTACAATACCAACTTTAGACACTCAAACGTTGTACGGTACGATGGATGCAATCTACCCGAAGTCAGAGAACGGTTGGTAGCGCGGTTTCTGGAAGGGTATGGTGAATAGTTTTTGATCGAATGGGAGCGAGATGGTTGACAACACCCCGAAACGAATACGGGATTTGCCGATAGAGGAACGGGAAGAATTCAAGAAGTACCTGGTGGGGAAATGTCGGCCACGGATGCCGCGGATCAGCAATGAGGATCAGGATTTCTATTGGCCTGCTGATTACCGCCGTTGGAAGCGAGATCCTGGGTTTTGGCAGCCGATGTAACTTTCCATAGGTCTTGAAGAAAAGTCGGCTCTGAGGGCAATTCCTTCTACATTTTAAAGCTGGGGTTTGATAAATATAGTCCCGAATAGTTCTGATTCCTACCTATGGCCTACCTTTGTGTGGAAAATTGTGTGTAACATACTGTTTTTAAAATTATAATTATGTGCATGAAAAGTTGATCTGATCTCACCTGATGGCCCGCCATAACCTCATTGCATGACCTGTTGGAGTCAGTCGCAGGTCACGACTCTTGACATACGATAACGCCTCGCAGGGTAGAACCCTCGCGGGGCGTTTTATTTCACACCGCCGTAATGCCCATACGAGTCGGCGTATTGCATGCTACTCTGATGAGTAGTCAAATAACACACGTTCTGTTTGTACCCGCCGGAAGCGGGAGGGAACCGGCGCATGTTCAGCGGTATAATAATATGTTAAATTCGTACAAACGGGCTGATATTTTGAAAGAATATGAAGCAATGACATTCCGGAGACCGGGAATTTCCCTTTTCGGCACACGGGTTGCTATGTAAATCCGTTGCTGAACCGCAAAACAGGTCGGCATAAGCGCGGAACCGCGATGCAGCGCGATCCTGCGCCATAGGAACCGGATACACCGAGGAGGTTCAGAGTGCTCTATAAATCCGTCAACGAATCCTTTAACGAGTTCATCATCGAACGCAGCGATCCCAAATGCATTCGCTGCAAGGTGTGTGTGCGCCAGTGCGCCTACGAAGTACATCGCTACGTCGAGATGGACGACTGCCTGGCCGAGGATAATTCCCTCTGTATCGGCTGTCGCCGCTGTTCGGCCCTCTGTCCGACCGGGGCCATTACCATTCGCCTCAATCAGGAACTCTTCAAGAAAAACGAGTCCTGGTCGACCGCACACATCCGCAACCTGTATGCCCAGGCGGACAGCGGGGGCATCTTGCTGGCGGCCATGGGCAATCCCGCCAAGTACCCGATCTACTGGGACCATCTGCTTCTGGACGCCTCCCAGGTGACCAACCCCTCCATCGACCCGTTGCGCGAGCCCATGGAGTTGCGTACGTATCTGGGCAAGAAGCCGGACAGCATCGAGATTGTCCGGGACGAGAAGAGCGGCAAGCCGACCCTGAAGACCCGACTGACCCCGCAACTCAAGCTGGAGTACCCTTTCATCTTCTCCGCCATGAGTTACGGCGCGCTCAACCTGAACGCCCATCGCGCCATGGCCGCGGCGGCCGAGGAATTGGGCACGATCTACAATACCGGCGAGGGGGGGCTGCACAAGGACCTCTACAAGTACGGCAAGAATGTCATCGTCCAGGTGGCCTCGGGCCGTTTCGGGGTCAGCGAGCAGTACCTGAACGCCGGCGTGGGGATCGAGATCAAGATTGGCCAGGGCGCCAAGCCGGGCATCGGCGGGCACCTGCCGGGGGAAAAGGTCGATGCCCAAATCTCCGAAACCCGCATGATCCCCATGGGCTCCGATGCCATCTCGCCGGCGCCGCATCACGATATCTACTCCATCGAGGACCTGCGCCAGTTGATCTATGCGCTCAAAGAGGCAACCAACTACACCAAGCCGGTCTCGGTCAAGATTGCGGCCGTGCATCACATCGCCGCCATCGCTTCGGGCGTTGCCCGTGCCGGGGCCGATATCATCACCATCGACGGTTTCCGCGGCGGCACGGGCGCGGCGCCGCAGGTCATTCGCGACAACGTGGGCATCCCCATGGAACTGGCCCTGGCGGCCGTGGATTCCCGCCTGCGCGACGAGGGGATCCGCAACCAGGTCTCCATCGTGGTCGGCGGCGGGGTCCGCTCCTCGGGCGACGCCATCAAGGCCATCGCCTTGGGCGCCGATGCCATCAACATGGGCACCTCCACCCTGCTGGCCATGGGGTGTACCCTCTGCCAGCGCTGCTACACCGGCAAGTGCCCGTGGGGTATCACCACCAATAACCCGTACCTGGCCAAACGTCTCAACCCCGAGGTCGGCGCGGAGAAGCTGGTCAACCTGGTGCGCGCCTGGGGCCACGAGATCCAGGAGATTCTGGGCGGCATGGGGTTGAACGCCCTGGAGTCGCTGCGCGGCAACCGTTACAAGCTGCGCGCGGTTGGCTTGTCGGAGAAGGAAATGTACACGTTGGGCGTCATGCCGGCAGGGGAATAAAAGGCAGTTTTATGAGTTTAATGAATTTGGGAGTTTAACGGGTTAAAAACTCATGGAACTCAAGGAATTCATAAAACTCAATGAACTCATAAGGATGTAAACCATGAAACGAATCTATTCCATTGAAGACGCCTGTATCGGTTGCCACCTGTGCGAGGTGGCCTGCATCACCGAACATTCTCTCTCGAAGGACCCGGTCAAGGCCTTCCTGCACGAGGCCGAGCGCCCCATCTCCCGCTGTACGGTGGAGGAATGGGATGGCGGGGTGGTTTCCATCTCCACCAACTGCCGCCACTGCGACGAGCCGGATTGTCTGGCCGCCTGTATCTCCGGCGCCATCCGGAAGAATTCCGAAGGAGTGGTCAGGATCGATACCGAGCAATGCGTCGGATGCTGGTCTTGTGTAATGGCCTGCC
Source organism: Desulfuromonadales bacterium (assembly GCA_015688915.1). Taxonomy (GTDB): domain Bacteria; phylum Desulfobacterota; class Desulfuromonadia; order Geobacterales; family Pseudopelobacteraceae; genus JACPFJ01. The sequence goes on along the minus strand of JAATGX010000029.1, from coordinate 358 downwards.
CGTACGGCGCCGTCCAGCGCAACCTGGCCAGAAAAAAGGCCAACAAGTGCGATCTCTGCCCGGACCGGCAGACCCCGGCCTGTGTGGAGGCCTGTCCCAATAGAGCCCTTGTGTACAGGGAGGGGAGACAAAAATGAATTACGTACACAAGACGGTGAAGACACCTGTAGGCAAATTGAAATTAATAGCAAGTGAAAAAGGTTTAGCTGCAATTCTTTGGGAAAAGGATAAGCCGCAACGTGTCCGACCGGAATCTGGTCCAGAAGATAAAAACCATCCTGTTTTACTTGAAGCCGAGCGGCAATTGAATGAATATTTTGCTGGCAAAAGAGAGGCCTTCTCATTAAAACTAGATTTT
>JAATGX010000297.1 GCA_015688915.1 Desulfuromonadales bacterium | reverse complement strand
TAATGCCTTCTCCTCTGCCCGCTGACCCGAAGCCCGCTCCATGTCCCTACCGTTTTTGAGGTAAAACGATGCTCAGCGGATCTTGAGCACGATCTTGCCGAAGTGCTTGTCCTCTTCCATCATGCGGTGCGCCTCTACCACTTGGTCGATGGGGAAGACCTTTTCGATGATCGGCACGATGGTGCGGTCGGCGAACTTGGGCAGGGCGCGGCGGGTGAACTCGGCCACGATCTCCCCCTTTTCGGAGACCGGGCGGGAGCGCAGGACGCTGCCTATGATCTGCTGGCGCTTGACCATCATCAGGGCCAGGTTCAGTTCGGCCTTGATGCCGCTGGTGACGCCGATGATGACCAGCCTCCCCTTGTAGGCCAGGGAGTTCATGTTCGGCGCCAGGTACTTGGCTCCCACGTGGTCCAGGATCAGATCGACCCCTTTCTTGTTGGTGTATTCCTTGACCAGTTCGGTGAAATCCGGGGTTTCGCGGAAGTTGATCAGGAAGTCGGCGCCGACCTCCTTGACCCGCGCCATCTTCTCCGGCGAGGCGGTGACGATCAGCTTGGTGTTGGGAGTCAACGCCTTGGAGAGCTGGATGGCCGCGGTGTTGACCCCGCCGCCGCCGCCGTGCAGGATGGCGGTCTGCTTGTCCTGCAATTCACCGATCATGAACACGTTCAAGAAGGCGGTGATGTAGGATTCGTTGACGCAGGCCGCCTCCTCGAAGCTCACACTCTCCGGAATCGCCATCAGGTGCGAGGCATAGGCCACGGCGTACTCGGCATAGCCGCCGCCTCCCACGAGCGACATGACCCGCTGCCCCTTCTGCCAGCCGGTAACGCCCGGCCCCAACTCCTCGATCTCGCCCGACACCTCCAGGCCCAGGATCTCCGAATCGCCCGGCGGGGGCGGATATTTCCCCTCGCGCTGCACCAGGTCGGGCCGGTTGATGCTGGTGGCGTGCACCTTGACCAATACCTGTCCTTCGCCCGGCACCGGCCGCTCCGCTTCGCCCACCTTCAATACCTCAACCCCTCCAAAACCTTCCATCAATACTGCCTTCATGCGTGTTACCTCCCGATGTGATGATTGATACGAGCCGAATCGTAATTTAAATAGTGTTTGGGAAATGAATGTACCCAGTTCCCCGGATTTTGTAAACAGCAAATGAAGACACCAACGCTGCTTGATTTACCATCGATATTCTGCCATAACAGCGGCTGATTTTATCCTGTGATCCTCCGATTGGAACATCCCCATGCACATAATGGTAACCAACGACGATGGCATCAACGCGCCCGGCATCCTGGCGCTCTCCTCCGCCCTGCGGGAACTGGGCGAGGTGACGGTGGTCGCACCGGACCGGGAGCGGAGCGCCGCCGGGCACTCCATGACTCTGCACTCGCCGCTCAGGGTGTTTGAACTGCGGCCGGGGTTCTACGCCGTGGACGGCACGCCGACCGATTGTGTCAACATGGGCATTCACAGCCTGCTCCCCCTTCGTCCCGATCTGGTGGTTTCCGGCATCAACCACGGCCCCAACCTGGGGGACGACATCACCTATTCCGGCACCGTGGCGGCGGCCATGGAGGCGACCCTGATGGGTATCCCGGCCATTGCCGTTTCTTTGGCCACCTCTGATTATGACGGCCATTTTCCCGAGGCCGCGGCGGTTGCCGTGCGGGTTGCCCGGCAGGTCATGGCCAACGGGCTTCCGGCGGACACCTTTCTCAACGTCAATGTCCCCGATTGTTCCTCCGCAGAGATGCGGCTGCCCCTGATCACCCGCCAGGGAAAGCGTTCCTTCGTGGGAAAGATCGTGGACAAGATCGACCCGCGCGGCCGCAAATACTTCTGGATCGGCAGCGAGGAGCCCGATTTCAACGACCTGGAAGGGACCGACTTCCACGCCGTCAACCGCCGGCACGTCTCCATCACCCCGCTGCACCTGGACCTGACCAACTATGAATCCATGAAGGTCCTGGCCGGATGGTCCGTGTGAGGTTCACAGGCGCCGCGTGCTCCCTGCTGCCGTATGGACATTCATAGCGGCCTCTGCTATAGTTCCTCACTTTCATGGGGTGGACGATGAATTTCGAGGTTGCGCGAAAAAAGATGGTGCAGGAACAGATCATTGCCCGTGGCGTCACTGCCCCCCGGGTCATCGACGCCATGCTCAGGATCCCGCGCCATATCTTCGTCCAGGAAGCCATGGCCGCCCAGGCCTACAGCGATACGGCACTACCCATCGGCGAGAAACAGACCATCTCGCAACCCTACATGGTGGCGCTGATGACCGAACTGCTCGGCCTGACCGGTACGGAGAGGGTGCTGGAGATCGGCACCGGTTCCGGTTACCAGACCGCCATTCTGGCAACGCTGGCTGAGAGGGTCTTTACGGCAGAGCGCATCCGCCCGCTGGCGCTGCGCGCCAGAAAGTGTCTGGATTCACTGAGATGCTTCAACGTCATGCTCAGGATCAATGACAGCGAGGGGAGCCCCATCGGTTGGGAGGATGAGGCGCCCTTTGACGCCATCCTGGTGACTGCCGGGGCGCCCGATGTCCCCCACGTGCTGCTTGACCAGCTCGCCATTGGCGGTTGTCTGGTGATTCCGGTGGGTGACGAGGTGGAGCAAAAGCTGTTGAAGATTGTGAAACAGGCTGACGGTTCCCTGGAGACGATCTCTTCAGTCGGGTGCCGTTTCGTACCGCTGATCGGCAGGCAAGGCTGGCAGATGGACCGGTTCTAAGAGGGAATAACATATGAAAGACGATGAGATTCTTGAGGGTTTCATAGAGGACGTGCCACTCGCCTCGGTGGAGTTGGCGCTTGACGAGATAGACGAGCCCCTGGTGTTCGCGGATGAGGAGGCCGAAGCCGTTGAGGACGATGCCGATGAGAAGTTGCCGCTCACGGAGTTGGAGAGCTTTGACGACGCCATCAAGATCTATCTGCGGGACATCCAGCGGACGCCGCTTCTGACCGCCGAGTCTGAAAAGGAGTGCGCCCGGAGGATCGAGAAGGGGGACAAGGCCGCCCGCAACAAGATGATCGAGTCCAACCTGCGGCTGGTGGTCAAGATCGCCAAGCGTTACATCAACCGGGGCCTGCCGCTGCTCGACCTGATCGAGGAGGGGAACCTGGGGCTGATCAAGGCGGTGGAGCGCTTCAGCCTGGCCAAGGAATGCCGCTTCTCCACCTATGCGACCTGGTGGATCCGCCAGGCCATTGAACGCGCCCTGGTGAACCAGTCCCGCACCATTCGCCTGCCGGTGCATGTCTCTGACGATATCAACCGCATGCTCAAACATACCCGCGCCCTTTCCCAGTCGTTGCAGCGGGAGCCGGCCGTGCAGGAGATTGCCGAGGCCATGAACGCCAAGGTTGCCTATGTACGCCGGCTGATGACCCTGCTGCGGCGCACCTGTTCCATGGAAACCCCCATCGGGGACGGGAACGACTACCTTCTGATAGACACCATCGAAGATACCTCCATGGTGGCGCCGGCGGATCTGATTGAAAACATTGACCGTTACGAGATGATCTCCGAATATTTCGGGGAGCTTACGGAGAGCGAAAAGAAGATCCTGCCCTTACGTTTCGGGCTGGACGACAACGAGCCCCAGACCCTTGATACCATTGGCCAGAGCTTCGGCGTCACACGGGAGCGTATTCGCCAGATAGAGGACAAGTCACTGGAAAATATGCGCAAAAACTCCGAATTGAAACCGTAATACCTCACCATAGCCCAGGAGCTGAGTAATCATTGAAGCTCTGAAAAACATTATCCGCGATGTCCCCGACTTCCCCAAGAAAGGGATTATTTTCAAGGATATCACGACCCTGCTGCAGGATGCCAGATCATACCAGCGTATGGTGGATCTGTTGGCGCACCGCTATATCGGCCAGCACATCGACAAGGTGGTGGGGGTCGAGGCGCGCGGCTTCATCGTCGGTTCCGCCCTGGCCTACAAGCTGGGCGCCGGGATCGTGCTGGTTCGCAAGCCGGGCAAGCTTCCCTCCGAAACCTTCAGCAAGACCTATGACCTGGAATACGGCACTGATACCCTGGAGATCCACAAGGATGCCATCAAGCCGGGCGAACGGATCCTGATCGCCGACGACCTGCTGGCCACCGGCGGCACCATGACCGCCGTTGTGGATATGGTTCAGACCATGGGTGGGGAGATCGTGGAGTGCTGCTTCATGGCGGAGCTCGACTTCCTCAACGGCCGTCGGAAACTGCCAGCGGGCAAGGTCTTCTCCCTGCTCAACTTCTAGGCTCCAGTGCCGAATGGGGTTGAAACGAGGCGGCAACTCTGCTATAACCAAGCGGCTTTTCATCACCTGTCCCCGTAGCTCAGCAGGATAGAGCACTTCCCTCCTAAGGAAGGGGTCGGACGTTCGAATCGTCTCGGGGACGCCAAATACTATAACTAGTAGATATTGCTAGTGTTATATAGCCCTTGCAAGAAAGTGAGACCTCTTTTGAGGCTTTTTCTTCAAGGGCTTTCTTCATCTCTAAAGCATGTATACCCTACTTCCCTGTACGCGCAAATGGTTTGTCGTAACGCGCAACATGATTTGATGTCGCCTCAGGTGGTTTGAAGGGGGCTTTTAGGCCCCCCTTCAATGCCTCAGTTTCTTACCAATTTTCAAAAACCAGTTCCCGCCTGTTTTTCGGCTCCGGGCGCCACTTTATCTGTCTTACACTGTCGCTTATACCGTTGGCCTCGGGAGCTGGGCATCGGCAACCTGATCGATCCACCACTTCTTTTGTGGTTGAATAGCGGGTGATTTGACTCGGGGTGATGGCATAGCCGATCTTCGACTCAACAGGATGTCTCTAACAGTCCATGATGGCATCCGATTTTCATGATTGCTTCTATGGAATGGAGTTGTGGCGAAGTGGAGATCCTGAGTGCCCGATCCATGAGAGACGCGCAGGTTCTGTTGTGCTCTTTGCGCCCCGTCAAGTCCGTTGGCGGGCGCTTTTAAGCGCCGTTTCCAGCGTGATGGTGTCCAGGACCGCCTTGGTGAGGTCGTCGATCTCGGTGGCAATGCTTTTCAGTTCCGCGAGGATCGGGAGATCCGTTGCCATCCCCTGAGGTATGTCTAGCTTTGATTCCATGTTTTCAAACAGTTGAATGACGTCGAGCAATGTCGTCCGCTGGGTGTTACCCGAAAACCGGTACCCTCCGCCGACACCGCGTACAGCCTGCACCAGGCCGTTATGGACAAGGTCACGCATGACCTTCGCGAGGTGGTGGGTGGAGATGCCGTATTTGGCGGCGATCTCGCCGGTCGACAGTTGCCGTTCTGGGTCGCTGGCCAGTTCAAGCACGGCCATAAGGGCGAACATGCTCGCCTTGTTGAGCTTCATGAACAAACCTCGGGTGTGGTAGGGGATCCGGGACTAGCCACTATATCTGAGCATAAAACCGGCATATGGCGGTCACCTCCGGTTCCCTGATGGTAGATGGCATTTGTTTGCGCCCTGTCCTTCGCGCCTTCCGCCGATTCAGACAATCTGCTTCTCAAGCTCGATATAGCGGCCCGAACGGAAACCCATGCCGCGGAAATACGACAGGATCAGCCTGTCCTCGCGATCCACCATGGTCCGCACGGTCGCAACCCCGATCTTTTTCAGGCAGGCGCAGATCTCGTCGAACATCCGCTTGCCGATGCCCATCTCGCGGAACCGGGGGGACACGGACAGCGCAAACACCCACCCGCACGGGGGCGAGCCGAATTCCCAGGCGCGAACCTCTCCGACGATAAACCCGACCACGGCGGCATCGACCTCGGCGACCAGAAAGATCCGGTCTTTCCGGCCCCTTTTGACGTAATGGTCGAAAATTCCCTGCCAGTATGCCTGCTTTTCCTCTTTCTGGCCCACATCCAGCGCAATGACAATGTCCATATCGCCGGGCACGGCGTTGCGGATGGATATCTGTTTTCCCGTTTCACTAGTCATATGTGTTCTTGTACCGTATCGGCGCCCGGGCAAGCGATACCTCCCGGAGACGCTCCACCATGGGGTAGTAAATCGGTATTTCAGTACCATGTTTAATCAGTAGTTTCAATGAAATTTACGACGAGATTTTTTTCTTGACAATAAATTAGTATTGAAGTACTTTTTTACCAAAATAATGAAGGACACGCGGCGCAGTCACAACCATCCCCCGGCATCCGGGGGAACAAGGAAAGGAGAACCACATGCCAGGCCTCACGCTCCGCCCGCTGATGCAGAATGATCTTGACAGGGTGGCCGAGATTGAAAGCCGGATCGTCGGCCATCAGAGAAGGGGGTTTCTGGAAAAACGCTTCGCCGCTGTAGCTGCAGGCACGGAGAGTTTCATAACCTCTGCCGCGGTGCAGGACGGAAACCTGGTCGGATACGCCGTTGCGCGGCTTCAGGATGGCGAATTCGGCACGTCCGGCCCGGCTGCGGTCCTCGACATCATCGGCGTTGATCCGGATTTCCAGGGAAAAGGCCTCGGCACGGCGGTGATGGCCGATATCGAGCACCAATCGAAGACAAAAGGGATTGCTGCGGTGCGGACCCAGATCGACTGGGCAGATCACGGCATGACCCGTTTTTTCGCTTCGGCGGGCTTCAGCCTGGCGTCGGGCCGGGTCATTGAGCGCGATACGTCGCCGCTGAGTGAGGACGTGGTGCGCGCTGCCCCCAACGCCGGCCCGGAAGCCGATTGGGTGATGCTCGAAAGGGACCGTGTCTTCATCCGCTCCCTCGGGGAAGACGACATGGCCGCCGTGGTGCGCATCGACCGCAAACTCACGGGACAAGACCGTTCGGCCTATTATGCCGCGAAGTTCCGTGAAGTGCTGGACGAATCCGGGGTGCGGGTTTCCCTGGCAGTGGTGGAGGATGGCTTTGTCACCGGCTTCATCATGGCCCGGGTCGATTTCGGAGAGTTCGGCAAGGTGGAAAGAACCGCGGTAATCGACACCATCGGGGTCCACCCCGGGTTCAGGAGATCCGGTGTCGGGCATGCCCTGCTGTCCCAACTACTGGTCAATCTTGCGGCACTCCAGGTCGAAACGGTGCAGACTCAGGTGTCGTGGGAACATACCGATCTTCAACGTTTTTTTCAGACGCGCGGGTTCTGGCCGACCCAAATGCTGGTGTTGACCAAGGCGCCCCATTGACCGACGCATTTTTGCCCATGTCACCATGGGTCCGTGAAAGAGAATTCTTCTTGACAATAAAAAAGTATTGAAGTACTAAATTACCAAAAACACCGTACCGCATGACCTGAGACGATGAAGTCGGTCGCAGAGAGATGCCATGTTATTTCCCCACGTGGCAAGGAAAGGAGAAGAGCAATGGCCGCAACAGAGGAAATCATCGCCCGGACCGCCCCGGACAAACTGATCGACCACAACCTGCTGGACAGCGAGGTGGAGAGCTTGTGCGACGGCATGGTTTGCTACGAGAAACGTCCGGCAAGGCGCCGTGACGGTTCCGTGGCAGAGGGGCTCTACAACGCCTGGATCATTTTCAACAACCCCAAGCAGTACAACTCCTACACCACTGATATGGTCAAGGCCGCCATTCTCGCCTTCCGCCGCGCCTCCGTGGACCGGGCCGTGAATGCCGTGGTGTTCACCGCGGTCGGCGACAAGGCGTTCTGCACCGGCGGCAACACCAAGGAGTATGCCGAGTACTATGCCGGAAACCCGCAGGAATACCGGCAGTACATGCGGTTGTTCAACGACATGGTCTCCGCCATCCTCGGGTGCGACAAGCCGGTGGTCTGCCGGGTGAACGGCATGCGGGTCGGCGGCGGCCAGGAGATCGGCATGGCGTGCGATTTCACCATCGCCCAGGACTTGGCCAACTTCGGCCAGGCCGGCCCCAAGCACGGTTCGGCCGCCATTGGCGGTGCCACCGATTTCCTGCCCGTGATGATCGGCTGTGAGCAGGCCATGGTCTCCGGAACCCTCTGCGAACCGTTCTCCGCCCACAAGGCGGTCCGCCTCGGCATCGTCTCCGACCTTGTGCCGGCCCCCAAGGTTTAGAGCACATCCCTCGCCC
>JAATGX010000159.1 GCA_015688915.1 Desulfuromonadales bacterium | reverse complement strand
TCTCCATATCGGGCAGCGCCAACAGGCCATAGGCCTCCATCAGCTCGCGCACCAGGCGATAACGCTGGAGCTTGAGGGGATGATCGTCCCCATAGCTGAAACGGCCGAACAGGGGTGAATAGATCAGTGCGGTGCGGCTGGCGGACATGGGCTTCCCTGGAACGGCATGGGTACGTCGTGCTGTTTTTCTCGGGCGAAAGAGATACTATCAAACGTCTCGCAATTTGTACACCCTGCGGCCATGAATATGCCTGGATTGTACCCATCCAAAGTGAAAGGGGCTACAGCAAAAGCCATAACCCCTTATTTCCATTGTATGAGCACGGGCGGGCGATGACGGACCGATCTTGGAATTGGCGTTCATTGATGCGATAGAGCACAACCACTTGCCATATGATAACAATCTATGCTAAATGAAGTCAGGTAGTTAGCGTATGAAACCGATGTTCCCAACAGCGGCGCCGGAACTTGAAGACTTGGCCGTGAGATTGTCGGCCGCTCGGCTGCACTCGGTGGCCAACTCCACCCCATCGAAACTGGACGGCTTACATTGACCCAGCCATGAGTGAAACCCACAAAAATCTACTGCTTTATATGACCAAGTGCGTCGTCGCGGCAGGCTTGATCTTTTATTTTTCGGATCTCCTTCACTACTCCGAAACAATTTGGTGTCTGATTTCTGCAATATTGGTGCTGTCACCCAACGACAAAGAGGCTTTGCCGCTTGCCATAGCGCGCATTGAAGCCAATCTGGTCGGGAGCGTCTCTATCTTATTGTGCCTTCTCCTTGGTGTATTGCCGCATATGGTCACCATATCTTTGGCCTATTGTCTTGCAATCCTGGCTTGTTATCTGTTTAAGTTAATGGCAGCCAGCCGTTCGGCTCTTGCAGCGGTAACAATAGTCATGTTGGTACCGGATACCGATGCCCACGTGTGGGATAAACCGTTAGAGCGTGTGGAGGCTGTTGTCGCCGGGTGTCTGATCGGGCTTATAATCACTTTGGTAATTCACAGACGATTTCCAGAGTCCGAAAAAGCTGATCCTGATGATCCTGCCGAGTGACTCCTTTTTATTAAGGGTCCGATCGTTCGAGAAGAAATGAGCCGATGGACTACACTGTCATTCAGTTGCAGCCTGGATAAAATTAACTGATTGACAGACACCGCTTGCTCTGCCGAAAGGATTGCCGGCATCCGGGCGGTTACTGACTAAAAGCTGATCTCAAACCACGTAATACCTTCTTCCCGTTCAACACTTACAACGCGCCTTGGCATGTTCATGCGGTAGAGCAGATAGCAGTTTATCCGGGCGTTGCTGAGAACATCCGGGCTGAACACCACCGTGTTGATGCCGCCGGGCTTCCGTACCGAAGGGGCCAGCAATCCGGGGTGCCCCTCGCTGCTGACCCTTTTTCCGATTTGGTGGGTAAAGGTGTAGTCATCGGAGAGCAGTTCCGGGTATTCGGCACCCTTGGTGGTGAGGTCAAGCAGGATGGCGTTGCAGTGGATCAGGTAGACCGCCCGTTCCCTGATGATCTCGCCGGCCATGCCCTCAATCCCGAGAGCATAGCGGATCATGTGGTGCACGGTTTCGTAAACGGTTGTCTCCAGGTCAAGGTTGCCGTACAACACACCGAACGTGCCGTCACTGTATCGGGAAGCGGTGATTTGCATGAATGGATACTGGAGTGGGGCCGAGTAGAAGAAACCGCGCTGTATGGTGCCGGCCGGGATGTTGGCCTTGATGTCCATATCCATTTTCTGTGCCAATGATGAAAGCGCCGGATCTCCGCCGTTGATATCGTCAAACAGGTCTTCCGATTCCCGCAGGGAGACAATATTCCGGTGAAAATCGTCCCTGAAATCCCGAGACGCGGAAAACAGGCGATCCATCGTTTATATGCCCCGCTGGTGGTCGAGGTGGCGGGAGATGAGCGTTAAGCCCAGGATTCCGCCCTGCCGCATGATCTCCATCGGCGTCAGGTTGTTGAGCGCCTGATTGCGCCGCTTGACCCAGGTGTAACGGATTTCCGGATTGCGTGGGTAGAGGAGCCGGAGCGCCTTGTGGATGGTAAGCAACCAAGCAACGCGCTCCATGGTGTCGCGGCTGCTGGGAATGCTTTTACCTCCCTTGCGATATGCTGAAAGCAAAGAGCGGCTGTTGGCGCTCAATCCCAAAAGGTCAAGCTGTTCCTCACCGGTCAGATTCCACTTGTCGAAGAGGTTGGTAATCAATTTTGTCAGCCCTTCGGCCTCGGCCTTGCCGGGCTCGGGGATCATGCCGGGTAGCTGCGGGAAAGCGAATTGTGCGTAAGCGGACATGTCGAAGCCTCCTTTCTAAGTAAACATGTTTGACTATATTTATACATAATAGTGCATATAAGTAAACATGAAATTATTGTATGGCTTGCCCCTCTCATCGAGGGTAATGACATCGAACAAAGTGCCCGTGTAAGGTTTTCAGCCATAAAAACCATCAAATCAAGAGGGGTTAGCCAACACAATAAACTTTTATTTTAATCTAATGGAGCAAAAAAAGGCCACCGATGAGGTGGCCTCTGGCAGGCGTGGGGAGGCCACGGGGAGAGGGCATCAGGGGGGTCAGGCGGCCTTCAGTTCTTCCCGTATGACCCTCCGCAACACCTCTTCAATGGGCGGCGCCGGTGCAAGCTGCCGTCGCAGAAGTTCGTTGAGCACAGTTTGGTATCCCTTGTGCTCTTCTTCTCCGCGGGCCTTCAACCACTCCACCACGTCATTGTCGAGATACGTGGTGATACGGGTTTTGCCAGCCCCACTTTCCCCGTTTTCGGCTTGTAGCCGGGCGAGGTGTGGCACATCCTTTGCCCGTTTTGCCTTGCTGAAATCGTATTCCTTACGCATAGCTGGCTTCCTCTCGTTTGGTCGGTTTGCGGGCTGATATGATACGGACGGTATCGTCGGGAGCGAATAACAGATCGTCAATAGTCTCACGTCGCTGCTCATGCCGATCAGAATGAAACGCTGCTCCCCCTCTGCATCCGGGTCTTCGGTGACCAGCGCCATCTGGTCGAGCAGGCAGGTTGCAGCTTCTTCAAAGCTGACCCGGTGCTTCTTGATATTGCCCGCCGCCTTTCGTTCATCCCACACTATCTGCATACGGCAAATATACATATTTTATATGTATCAATCAAGGGTGGAAAGAAGATGTACCACTGTTGAGGGTCGGTGGACTTCGGCAAAGCGAAAGGGGCTACGGCAAAAGCCATAACCCCCTTGTTTATTATTGGTGGAGATGAACGGGATCGAACCGTCGACCTATGCGTTGCGAACGCATCGCTCTCCCAGCTGAGCTACATCCCCACGGAAGCCTTTCCTGCACCGGGTAGGTTATATATCATACCGGCAGCAGCAGTTTCCACCTTTTTTCGGAGCCAGTGCCCAAAATACCCCTGCCAGCCCCCCTTTATTCATGCGGTTCAACCAATGGCAGGGTTACCGTGAAGACAGCTCCATCACCACTGTTCGCCGCTTCCACGGTGCCGTTGTGGTTCGCCAGGATACGATTGACTATGGACAGGCCAAGCCCTGTGCCATGTTGCTTGGTGGTAAAAAAAGGAGTGAATATCCTGGGCAAGATGGCGGGCGGAATCCCGCCGCCGGTGTCCTTGATCCTTACCATGGCGGATTTTTTGCCGGAGCGCGCCCTGCAAATCGAGATGTCAATCACGCCGCCGCCCGGCATGACCTCGCAGGCATTGAGCATCAGGTTGAGAAACACCTGCTTGAGTTGGTGGGCGTCACCCAATAGGGACCAGGGGCCGGTGCCGAAATCGGAGACCAAGCGAATGCCCTGGTCCTCCAGGGTCATGGCGCAACTATCGAAACACTCTTTCAGAATCTCTTCCAGGTCGCAACGGCAGTAGCAGATGGTAGGCTTGCGCGAGAAGGCCAGGATATCGACCAGCATCTTCTCCAGGTGGCCGACCTCTTTAAAGATGGTGTCGGCATAGCGGTGTTCACGACAGGCGCTGGGCAGCGACTTCAACAGGCGCCCCGCAAATCCGCCGATGGTGATCAGCGGGTTCTTCAGTTCATGTACCAGATTGGTAGCCATCTCGCCGATGGCCGCCAGGCGTTCGCCGTGGATAAGGCGTTCACGGGCGTCACTCAGGTTGGCGTGGGCCTCCTCGATGCGGTTGTAGAGCATGGAGTTTTCGATGGCCATGCCGGCCTGGTTGGCAAACAGTTGCAGGAAATGCAGCGCGTCCTGGGTGATTCTTTTGCCGGATACCGGGTTGTCCACCACGATGATCCCGAGGGTCTTGTCCCGCGCCACCAGGGGGGCAGCCGCGAACGAGGTGACGTCAAACTGCTTGATGAATGTGCAGGCCGTACACTCATCGCAGTCGATATCTTCGATGTGGAAGAGCCGGTTTTCAACGATGACCTGCTTGATGACATTGCATCCTTCGTCGAGCTCGATGCGTGTTGCGCGCACACGGGCGCAAAGATCGGAAGCCCGTTGACGAAGGATGACCTCATCGCCGATATCCCAATGGCTGCTGAGAGAATCCCCGTCGCCGCCGACCACGATCAGCCCGTCCGCCGTATCGGTCGTGACGCCCAGCATGCCTTGAAGAACGCCGGACCTCTCGTTGCGCAGAAAAAGCATGGCCCGCTCGAACAACGGGGATGTTCCGGACGTGAGTGCGGTGAGGATGAGGTGGGTCAGCTTGTTGAGGCGGATGGTGGACAGCATGGTGTTGCTGAAACGATAGAGGAGGGTCAGCTCATTGAGCTGTTGGGCTGCTACGGATTGAGTACCTGGGATGGGGGCTTCCATAGCGTGCACCTGCCGCCGGAGCGTGTGATGAAGCAATTAGAGACGTCGTTCCTTTTCTTCCTCTTCCATCTTGCAGTTGATGCAGAGCGTCGTGACCGGCCGCACCTTGAGCCGCGCCTCGCTGATCTCTTCGCCGCACTCCTCGCAGATGCCGAACTCTCCCTTGTCGATGCGGTCGAGGGCATCCTTGATCTTGTTGATCAGCCTGCGTTCGCGGTCGCGGATGCGCAGTTCGAAGTTGCGGTCCGACTCCTGGGTCGCCCGGTCGGTCGGGTCGGGAAAGTTTGACGAGTCGGAGTTCATCTCCGTGACGGTCTTGCCCGCCTCGTTCAAAAGGGACTTCATTTCATCGCTCAGGACATTCCTGAAGTATTCCAGTTTTTCCGCTTCCATGGCCTGCTCCCGTATTCCTGTGAAATGTATAGATTTTAAAGACTGCGGCGGCACAAGTCCAGAAAAAAATAGGATCACTGTATCAGCAGCCGCATCGCCTCCTCCACCGAAGCCACGCCTTCGAGCTTGATTTTCCCTTTCTTGAGCCGGCGCAGATTTCCGGACGGCAGGACACATGTCTTGAATCCCAGCTTTTCCGCCTCGGCGATGCGCTGTTCCGGCTGGGTGATGGCCCGCACCTCGCCGGCCAGCCCCACTTCGCCCAATACCAGGGTTTGCGGGGCAATGGCCTTGTCCAGATGACTGGAGGCAACCGCCATGATCATGGCCAGGTCAACGGCCGGCTCGTTGAGGCGGACGCCGCCTGCGGCGTTGAGGAAGATGTCCTGGCCGGCCAGGTGCAGGCCGACCTTTTTCTCCAGCACCGCCACCAGGAGCGCCAGACGGTTGTGATCCACTCCGATGGTGGTGCGGCGCGGCACGCCGAACGAGGTCTGGGTGACCAGGGCCTGCAACTCCACCAGGAGCGGCCGGCTTCCTTCCAGCGACGCGGTCACCACCGAGCCGGAAACCCCCAGGGGGCGCTCGGAGAGGAACAGTTCCGACGGATTGGCCACCTCGCACAACCCCTCCTGCTTCATCTCGAACACGCCGATCTCGTTGGTGGAGCCGAAGCGGTTCTTGACCGCCCGCAGGATGCGGAAGGGGTGGCTGCCGTCCCCCTCGAAGTACAGCACCGTGTCCACCATATGCTCCAGCACCCGGGGGCCGGCGATGGCGCCGTCCTTGGTGACGTGCCCCACGATGAAGACCGGGATGCCGCTCCCCTTGGCCAGCACCATCAGCTTGCCGGCCGATTCCCGCACCTGGCTGACGCTGCCGGGGGCCGACTCCAGTGCCTGCGTCCAGACGGTCTGGATGGAGTCCACCACCATGGCGTGCGGCTTGAGGGCCGCGGCATGGGCCAGGATCGCCTCCAGGGAATTTTCCGCCAGGATCAGCAGCCGCTTGTGCGACGCACCCAGGCGCTCGCCCCGCAAACGGGTCTGAGAGGCCGACTCCTCGCCGGAGACGTACAGCACCTCACCGGTGCGGTTCGCCAGATGATGCATGGCCTGCAGCAGCAGGGTCGATTTGCCGATGCCGGGGTCGCCGCCGATCAGCACCAGGGAACCGGGCACGATCCCGCCACCCAGCACCCGGTCAAGTTCGTTGATGCCGGTTGACACCCTGGTTTCCGCCTGGGCCGGCACATCGCAGATTGGCACCGGACGCGGACGGTCACCCAGAATGCCGGCCGGCGCCTGTTTAACGGCAATTTCCTCGGCCATGCTGTTCCAGGCGCCGCAATCCGGACATTTTCCCAGCCACTTGGGAGATTGGCAGCCGCATTTCTGGCAGCTAAAAACGGTTTTCTGTTTCACAATGGCTCCTCTGAAATCCTTGTGGCTGGTGGATTGTAGAAGTTGCCGGCACCGCTGTCAACCGGCTTGGCCGCACGGTGGATTTGTGCCTTGTTTAAGAGCTGTCCGGCTGGTATAGTTTCAAGAACAGATTTTCTGTCAGGAATTGCACGCCCGACAGCGTTGTCGCGGACCACTGACGACACCATCAGAAAAGGAGAACAACCGCAATGCTGGGAGCTATAGAAATCAAACCGGGACTCCACTGGATCGGCTCGGAGGATCCTGACCTGCGCGTCTTTGACGATCTGTTTCCCACCGAGCACGGCACCACCTACAACTCCTACCTGCTCAAGGGAACGGAAAAGATCGCCATCATCGACACGGTCAAGGGAAAACGGGTCGATGAATTCATGGACAAGATCAGATCACTGGTCGCACCCGAAGCCATCGACTATATCATCGCCAACCACACCGAGCCGGACCACTCCGGGGCGCTCGGCTACCTGCTGGAGTACTGCCCGAACGCCACGGTGGTCTGCACCACCGCCGCCAAGAATTTTCTCGGCAACATGCTGCGCAAGCCGTTCAATAGCCTGGTGGTCAAGGACGGCGACACACTGGACCTGGGAGGACGCCAGCTCCGCTTTATCATGGCCCCGTTCCTGCACTGGCCCGACACCATGTTCACCCGCCTGGAAAAGGAGAACATCCTCTTCACCTGCGACACCTTCGGCGCCCACTTCTGCCACAGCGGCAAACTGTTCAACGACGAGATCGAGGACTTCTCCTCGGCGCGCCAGTTCTATTTCGACTGCCTGATGCGCCCGTTCAAGGACAAGGTCCTGTCCGCCGTGGAGAAGATCCGCCACGACGTGATCGACATGATCTGCCCCAGCCACGGCCCGATCATCAGGCGTGACCCGTGGCAGATTATCCAGCAGTACGAAAACTGGAGCAAGCCCACTGCACAGTGCAAAAAGATCTTCATCCTGTACATCTCGCCCCACGGCAACACCGAAAAGATGGCCGAGGCCGTGGCCACCGGCGCGGACATGGGGGGTGTCGAGGTCATCAGCCAGCACATCAGCCACCTGAACCTGGCCGAGGTGAGAAACCTGATGGAAGAGGCGGACGCGCTGATCTTCGGCATCCCCACCATCAACCGCGACATCCCCAAACCGATGTGGGACGTGCTGTCCTGTCTGAGCACGGTCAAGCTTAAAAACAACCTGGCCGGCCTGTTCGGCAGCTACGGCTGGAGCGGCGAGGCGGGCAAGATGGCCGAGGACCGGCTCAAGGCTATGGGGCTCCGGCTTCCGATTCCGATGGTCAAGGCCAATTTCACGCCCACGGCCGAAGTCCTGGGACAGTGCGAGGCGCTGGGGTGCGCCATTGCCGAGGAAGTGCTGAACAAGGGGTAACGTACAACCGGGCGTGGTACTAATTCTCAGTTGCAGTCAAGATGACGCCAAAAGCGACCACCCCCACCCCCTCCTTATCAAGGAGGGGAGCTTATAATTCCCCTCATATTTTAGGAGGGGCCAGGGGTGGTAAGGATCAGCTTGAATGCTTTATTGAAAAACAAAGGGCGTACCGTCTTGCGACGGCACGCCCTTTGTTTTTGGCAGTCATGGAACCCTACGTGTCAAACGGCCAACCCAAGCTCACTTTTTTTCCTGCCGAAGATCAGGGCCACCCAGATGCTGATCTCATACATCAGGTAAAGCGGCACCATGATCACGAACATGGTTATCAGATCGGCGTGGAACGCGGCAATGATCGAGCTTGCCAGCAGCGCGTACTTGCGGTTGGGCGCCAATATCCCGTAACTGACGATGCCGAAGCGGGCAAGCAGCAGGGTCAGAACCGGCAGCTCGAAAATCAGCCCGAATACCAGGATCAAGCGCAGACAGAAATTGACATAGGCACTGATGTTGAACCAGCTCTGTAGCCCCTCTGTCTCGTAGGAGAGGGAAAAGTTGATAATCACCGGCCAGATTACGACCAGAAAGAACAGTGCGCCGATGCAGAACGTAACTGAGGAAGCGGTAACAAAGGGGACGACCATGCGTCGTTCCTTGCGGGTCAGGCCGGGGGCGATGAACAGCCAGAGTTGCAGGAAAACGACGGGCAGAACCAGAATGAATCCGGCCAACATGGCGATCTTGCACTGCATGAAAAATGGTTCCATGGGGGCGCCGTAGTTGAGGACGCGCTTCTTCTCCGGCGCATTCAGCTCCCGTTCGAGCTTGAGGTAGGCGTACAGCGGCGGCAGGCGGTTCCTGACTTCCAGGTACGCTTTCTTCTTTATCCCGTTCAGGTAGGTCTGCCCGGTCAAAGGTTTCTCAATGAACTTCAGGATACCATCCGAGAAGTTCCAGGCGACGCCCATGCCGAAAACCACCGCGACGGCGATGACAATCAAGCGCTTTCGCAACTCCACCAAATGTTCAATGAACGGGACAATCTTATTTTCTTTCATGAGCCCACCCGGGTAATCGTTCCGGGCGCATGCCCACCAAATCCCTGATCAGCACCTGACTCCCGTTCACGCATCCTTTTTGGGATTCAGCTCGACTTGATCCTTATCGTCGACAGCCTTCTTGAAGTTATTGATGGCTTTGCCGAATGAACTGCCGATTTCCGGCAGCCTTCCCACGCCAAATACCACCATCACGATTGCTCCGATTATGAGCAACTCTGGAACACCAAAACCAAACATGAGATCATCTCCTTTCATATATCAAGATTTTCCGGTCATCCGGCGGTATATGGGACACGACTCGAAACAGCCGCCACAGAAAGCCAGTATGTTGGAAACATTGCAACTTGCCAGCCGGGCGCAGTAACATTCGGGAAAAGGATGTGCCGTGAAGCGGCATA
>JAATGX010000291.1 GCA_015688915.1 Desulfuromonadales bacterium | reverse complement strand
GGAATGAACGGGAACGGATGGGCAGGATCGATGGATTGGGGGGTCAGCAGTGGAAAGATGTTGGTGTAGTAGTGTTCGCGGAGCAGCTTCTTTTCCTTCGGGGTCAGGGTGCCGTACCGTTCGATCACGATCCCCTTCTGTTCCAGAAGTTTCGTGACATCGTGAAATACCTGCCGCTTGCGGGCATTGATATCCCTGATCACGGTGTGGCATTCCTGGACCTGCTGGCGCGGCGTGCGGCCGTCCAGGGTCAGTTCGCGCATGCCGGCCCCGATCTGCTGCTTGAGGCCGCCGATGCGTTTCATGAAGAATTCGTCCAGGTTGGAGCTGACAATGGCGATAAACTTCAGGCGCTCCAACAATGGCGTACGCTCGTCTTCCGCCTCGTGCAGCACGCGGCGGTTGAACTCCAGCCAGGTCAGCTCCCGGTTGAGGTACCATTCGCTGTCGGTCAGGTCGAAGGCGGGAACTGCGGCATCAACGGGCGCAGCAGGCTTCGCCGCCCCTTTCCGCACACCTTTTGCCCTCACTGTCGCCGGTTTGGCGCTGGCATCGCTCATGGCCGCCTTTTTCTTGCTCTTGGGATGTTTTTTGACCGCGCCGGAGGGGGACACCTTGGACTCCGTTACAGGAGGGGATTTATATACTCCGGAAATACTACAGTAACTTTACAATACTGCAACAGATTAGAAACAAAATTGCGTCTGCCGCTCTCCCTGTGCTACATACCTGCATACCATGAAAAAACTCAACCCACCGCAGCAACAGGCAGTCAACCATACCGAGGGGCCGCTGTTGATCCTTGCCGGCGCTGGTTCCGGCAAGACCCAGGTCATCACCACCCGTATCGTTCACCTGCTGAGAACAAAGCACGTGCCGGCCGCGAACATCCTGGCCGTAACCTTCACCAACAAGGCCGCCCGGGAGATGAGGGAGCGGGTCGGCGCCATGGCCGGCTCCCTGGCCGGGGGGATGGTGATCTCCACCTTCCATTCCCTGGGGGTGCGCATCCTCAGGCGCGACATCCGCAGCCTGGGCTTCAAACCCAATTTCTCCATCTACTCCACGTCCGACCAGGCCGGGGTGCTGCGCCAGGCCATGCGCGAACGGGACATCGACCCCAAGCAATGCGACCCGGACCGGATCCTCTGGCGCATATCCGGCCTCAAGAACCGCCTGATCGGCCCGCGGGAATTCACACCCGAAAAGGAGGATCCCCTGGAGCGGGCCACGGCCGTGGTCTATCCCCGCTACCAGGAACTGCTCAAGGGGTTCAACGCCATTGACTTCGACGACATCATCATGCTCTCGGTCGGACTCCTCCAGTCCCACCCGGCGATTCTCGAACATTGGCAGGAGCGCTTCCACTACATCATGGTGGACGAATACCAGGACACCAACGCCTCCCAATATCTGCTGATCTCGCTGCTGGCGAAACGGCACCGCAACCTCTGCGTGGTGGGGGACGACGACCAGTCCATCTACGGCTGGCGCGGGGCCGAGGTGAAGAACATCCTCAACTTCGAGCACGACTACCCCGGCTGCCGGGTCATCAAGCTGGAACAGAACTACCGCTCCACCGGGTCGATCCTGGAAGCGGCCAACAGCGTGATCAGGAACAATCCGGTACGCACGGACAAGGCGCTCTGGACCGCTTCCGGCCAGGGGCGCGGCATCGACCTGATCGTGGCGGCCACTGAAGAGGAAGAGGCCGCGATGGTGGTGGATGCCATGATGCTGGAACAGTACAAGGACAAGCTGCTCTGGTCCGATATGGCTATCTTGTACCGCTCCAACGCCCAGAGCCGCGCTTTTGAGGAAAAGCTGCGCCTGGAGCGCATCCCCTACGTGGTGGTGGGGGGACAGCAATTCTACGAACGCAAGGAGGTCAAGGACGCCGTGGCCTATCTGAGGGTCATCGACAATCCGGGGGACGAGGCGTCGCTGCTGCGCATCATCAACTTCCCCCGCCGGGGGATCGGCGACACCACCCTGGTGCGGCTCAACCAGTGGTCCCTGGAGCACAACATGCCGCTGTTCGATACCCTGGGACGGGTGGACGGGATTCCGGAGATCTCCGAGTCAGCCAAAAAGGCCGTGACCGCCTTTCACGCCATGATGCGGGGTGTCATCGACGGCTTCGACACCAGGGCCCGTCTGGGGGAACAGGTCAATGCCCTGTTCAACCGGCTGCGCATCGAAGATGAGCTCCACCGCACCCTGAACGACGCGACCCAGGCCAGGAAACGGATCGAGAACATCGAGCAGGTGGTCAACTCCCTGGCCGGCTTCGAGGAGCAGAACCCGCGGGCCGGCCTGTCGGGTTTTCTGGAGCGGATATCGTTGATGGACGAAGACACGGACGACGGGGAGCATGGTCACAACGCGGTCACCCTCATGTCGCTCCATTCCAGCAAGGGGCTGGAATTCAGCCATGTCTGGCTGATCGGCATGGAAGAGGATCTGCTGCCCCACAAGCGCTCCGTGGAGGAAGACCCGGCCTGTGCCGAGGAGCGGAGGCTCTGCTACGTGGGCATCACCCGGGCGCGGCAGCACCTGACCATCTCCCGCTGCCTGACCCGCCGGAAATACGGCGCGGTTGAGGAACGCCGCCCCAGCCGTTTTCTGGCGGAGATCCCGGAGCACCTGCTGAACGAACATTCCGGTGCGGATGGGGACGATCAGGCCGAAGCCACGGATATGGCCGCCGACTTTTTCGCCCGCATGCTGGGGGAATAGTTCTCGTCCCTCATCTGCCTTTCAGAGGGAACAAGGGCGCTTACCATTTCCTGATTGGCGTCAAACTTCCGCTAACAGCGCTCACATGACAAGTCCCCCTTTGAAAAAGGGGGACTTGCCTTTAACGGCGCACCTTCAAATCCCCCCTGCCCCCCCTTTTTTCAAAGGGGGGACGCTTGACGGAACATCAGCGCTCATCAGGTACCATTTTGACCAGTCCATGCCCTGGACAACCATCCAATCTGGATACCCGCTTTTCGTCCGGTTGGTATCATTGATCAACAATACCAAGCAATTAACGGATGGCATTCATATTGCAAAAAATTACAATTTTTGGTTATGTAATCTGAACCCGCTTGCCTAATCCATGCATGATTCTATTTAGGTGCCGCACATCACACCAGGAGGTTTCACTCATGTCTTTTTCCACCCGGATCATCCTCGGCAATGTTGTTACCGTGTTCTCCACGGTTGTCACCATGATTCTGATAAACCCGAAGGATATGACGCACCTGTTGACGAGCGGCATTGCCGGGCTTGCCCTTATTGCCGGTTCCTCGCTCGTGCTTGCACTGCTCTGCCGCGGTGCCTTCAAACCGCTCCGGGTGGTCACCGAGGCCATTGAAAAGGCGGCGGCCGGTGACCTGTCCGTACGGGTCACCGCCGACGGCTTCGGCGAGATGCTCCGCCTGAGCACGTCATTCAACACCATGATGAACGACATGAACAAGGCCATGCGCCAGTTCTTCTCCGTGGCCGACCTAGTCCGCGACTCGGTCGCCCTGGTCGGTTCCACCACCGACGCCATGGTGGCCTCGGCCGAGGACGTGGCCATGCAGGCCGGCACCATTGCCACGGCCAGCGAAGAGATGTCCGCCACATCCGGCGACATCGCCCGCAACTGCCTCTACGCGGCGGAAAACGCCAGAAAGGCCACGGACCAGACCCATGAAGGGGCCCAGATCGTGCAGGGAAGCTCCCGGCTCATGGACAACATCGCCCGGCGGGTTCAGGATTCGTCGCGGACGGTTGCGGGCCTGGGGCAGCGTTCAGACCAGATCGGCGCCATTGTCAACACCATTGAGGACATCGCCGACCAGACCAATCTGCTGGCGCTCAACGCCGCCATCGAGGCGGCCCGGGCCGGGGAGCAGGGACGCGGATTCGCGGTGGTGGCCGACGAGGTGCGCGCCCTGGCGGAGCGCACCACCAAGGCCACCAAGGAAATCAGCACCATGATCAAGTCCATCCAGAGCGAGACCCTGTCGGCGGTCACGTCCATGTCCGAAGGGGTGGATGAGGTGAACCGCGGCACCAAGGAAACCGGAAGGTCCGGGGAGGCGCTGGAGGATATCCTCACCAGGATCAACGAGGTGACCGAACAGGTGCACCAGATCGCCACGGCGGCCGAGGAACAGACCGCCACGACCCAGGAGATCACCAGCAATATCCAGATGATCACCGAGGTGGTCGACCGCAACGTCGCCAGCGCCCGCAGCACCACCGACGCCACCTCGAAACTTGCCCGGCAGGTGGACGAGCTGCACGCGCTGGTTTCCCACTTCCGCCTGGCCCAGGCCCTGGAATGGGACGACAGCTTCGCCACCGGCGTGAGGAGCCTGGACGATCAGCACCGCAAACTGTTCGACATGGTCAACGACCTGCACGACGCCATGCAGCAGAAACGGAGCAAGGAGGCCATCGGCTCGATCCTGAACCGCCTGATCGAGTATACCGCCAGCCATTTCGGCGCCGAGGAGGCCGGTTTCAGGAAGAGCAACTATCCAGATGAGGCGCGGCATAAGGAGCACCACGCCAAACTGGTTGCGCAGGTCCTGGATCTTCAGGGGAAATTCAATTCAGGCGAGGCGTTGCTGACCCAGAGCGTGATCGAGTTCCTGCAGGATTGGCTGATCAATCATATCAAGGGCGTGGACAAGCAGTACGGGCCGCACTTCATCAAGCACGGGATCAGCTAACCATTACTCTCACAGAGGCACAAAGAACACAGGGGAATGATTGGAGTATTCGATCCTGCAAAAGCATGTGAAACACGGAGCAACGGAGTAAGCAGTAACTTCTGAGAAGAATCTACGTGAAAAATCTTTTTTGATCTTTCTCTGTGCCCTCTGTGCCTCTGTGAGAGGCCGGTTTGGGTTTTTCAGTGTCAAGGCACCGAGATAACCATGAAGCGCCCATCGAAATGCGGCTCAAGGAGGGGGCGGACCTCGTGCCACGACAGCCCCCCTCCCCCGCAGCCGGGCCGGGGCACCACAACCTTTGTCCACCCCTCTTGGTCAGCCAGGGCCGCCAATTCCCGGGCCGACCGGGCGATCAGCCCCAGGTCGGGGTTTTCATAGGGGGTGTGCTCCACCGGGAAACTGACGATGCCGTTGCCGAGCATGTGGACATGGTTCCCCCGTTCGACCAGCAAGGCGCCGAGGGTCATGGACAGATGGGGAAACAGCCGGGCCGCCTGGGCCGCCACGCCCCGCCCCATCACAGCCCCGCCGCTTCGCGTCACCTGGCCGTTGGTTGTGATGGCAAGCACCGCTTCACCCCGATAGTCCCAGATATCCCCCCAGACCTCTCTCATGTCCCCTCTCCCCTCACCACATTACCGGTATTTTATAGAACAATTTACGGTAGAATGAAAAGAAACGAATCCATACCCCAAAGAAAAGGTTAAGAATCTATTCCCCCCTTTGAAAAAGGGGGGTCAGGGGGGATTTGAAGGTGC
>JAATGX010000247.1 GCA_015688915.1 Desulfuromonadales bacterium | reverse complement strand
GGTTTTTACCTGGAATCTTCCGTCAACCAGTTCTGAAGGATCTGAGCCACCTGGTACGGGTCTTTCTTGGATTGTTCTATGAGATTCTGCTGCTCCGCCATCTGCATGGATATCTGCGCCCGTTCGGCTGCGGAAAGTTTTTCCGTTTCGTGAACCGTTTCAAGCGTTTCGAGCCGTGCGGGGCGCATAATTTTGAGCGAATTCAAAAGCGGGCGGATAGCAAAGAACATCAGTGCCAAGAATCCCAAACCGATCACGAGGTTCTTGAACAGGGACACGAAGAAGGGGTTGTTCCACCATGTAGGCGTCTCCGCACCCCCCATGTCATTGGTATCCTGAAATGGAACGTTCTGGACCGTCAACTGGTCGCCACGCTCAAGATTGAAACCGACGGCACTCTTGACCAGCGCCTCGATTTTTTGCAATTCATCAGGGGAACGCGGGATGTACTTCGGCTTGGCGGCCTGCCCGTCCTTGACGGCCGCCGGAGTTTCGTATTTCCCGTCCACCAGCACGGCGACCGATATCTTGCTGAGCGCCCCCACCGGTTCGATTATTTTTGCCGTTGAGCGGCTGACCTCGTAGTTGAGAGTCTCATCGTTTTTCGAGCCTCCCCCGGTGGTCGTTCCGGTGCCGGTCGCCGTATTGCGATTAAGATTGCTCTGTACGCCGGGAACGCCTGAGTTGACAGAGCTCGAAGCACCTTTTTCCTCGGTGCGCTGTTCACTTCTGACCGCAATGGTCTCGGGATCGAACTTTTCCTCCAGCCGCTCCACCTGTTTGAAGTCAAACGCGGCCGAAACCCGCGCCACCGATTTACCCGAACCGACAATGCGATCCAGCAGTGATTGAATGCGCTCTTCCGCGTTTTTCTCGTAAAGCCGCTGGCTCTCCTGCATGGCTGTGGTCGCCTTGGTGGCCGCATCTCCGGAGCCATTACCCTTGCTGAGAATTTTGCCCCGGCTGTCCAGGACGGTAACATGATCAGGGTCCAAACCCTCGATAGAGGAGGCGATCAAATGAACCACGCCCTGGACTTCATTATCCCGCAACGTACCGTTGGATTTCATCTTGAGGACGACCGAGGCGGTGGCTGGCCGTTCGTTTTCCTTGAAAAGCGATTTTTCGGGGATGACCAGATGAATGCGAGCCTGCTCGACGCCGCTCAACTGGGAGACGGTGCGGGAAAGTTCGCCCTGGAGGGCCCGTTGGTAGTTGAGTTTCTGAACAAATTCCGTCATGCCGAAACTTTTGCGATCAAATATCTCGAACCCGACCCCCCCCCCCTGGGGTAACCCCTCGGACGCCAGGGACAGGCGTAATTCATAGACCTTGTCCGACGGGACCAGAATTCCTTTCCCATCGGCGGTGATTTGATAGGGGGTCTTGGCCTCTTTTAACTTTTTAACGATCTCTCCGGCATCCTCCGCGGTGAGATTGGTAAAAAGCGGGCGGTAATCTGTCCGGTTCGCCACGAAAATCAGCACGGCGAAGGCCATCACCGACAGAAGAGCCACACCTGCAATCAGCATGCGCTTGCTGGGCGACAGCGCCATGAACGGCTCTATGAGTCTTTTTAATCCTTCTGGCATTGCTTTTCGGGGGTTATCCTTTCAGTTTATGAACTGCCGGGAGGGGTAATCCATTCTATACCTGCATGCGCATCACTTCCTGATAGGCCGCAACGGCCTTGTCGCGTACCGTAGACATGAATTGAAACGAGATGCTGGCCTTTTCCATGGAGATCATCACCTCATGCAGATTTTTGTTCTCGCCGCTGGCAAGCCCCTCTATGGCCGTATCCGATTGAACCTGGAGATCATTTACCTTTGATATCAACTCATTGAAGAACTTGCCGGCCCCTTCCGCCGGAGAGGAGACCTTGTTGCCTTCTCCCACCGCAGGAAACGCCTTGCCGATACCAAGTCCATTTCCAATCCCATTCACTTCCATTGGTCAAACCTCCTTTTGACAACTAACCCTTTCAAACTCAAAACCTTATTTACTGCTAATCTCAAGGGCCTTCATCGCCATGCTTTTTGCCGCTTGAACTGCCGTGACGTTGGCCTCATAGGAACGGCTGGTACTGATCATATCCGCCATTTCTTCGACCACATTGACGTTTGGCATGGCCACATACCCTTGGGCGTCGGCATCCGGATGACTAGGATCATACTGCAACCGTGGCGGATTCTGGTCTTCGATGACCTGCATCACTTCAACCTGGCGAATATCCTGGTTTGAGGCCTTGTCCAGCATCCCGGCAAAGGGAGTCTTCATCGGTGTAGCGGCAAAAACCGCATCCTTGCGTTTGTATGGCCCCCCCTCGGGGGTGCGGGTGGTACTGGCGTTGGCCAAGTTGCTGGAAATAAGGTTCATCCGCGTGCGTTCGGCCGACAACGCCGAGGAGCTGACGTTCATTGAATTGAAAAAATCCATTAGTTACCTCCCGATCCCGAGATCGCCGCCCGTATTCCGGCAAATTTCTTGGAGAGAATCTGCACCGATGCGTTGTACATGATCTGGTTTTCCGACATTTTTGTCATCTCGTTTTCAAGCTCTACGGCATTACCATCCTTGCCCGGTGTTGTTGCAGGGGTTTCCACAACCCTGCCGGTCACGGATTGAAGCCTGTCTTTCGTACCTTTCAACGGTATGTGCCGAGGATTGGTGATGGCCGGAGTGCCCTTTTGCCCCCCCTTGAGCACCCCTTGGAGTTCATCCTCGAAGGTCAATGACTTGGGGACATAGTTGGGTGTTTCAGCGTTCGCAATATTGGAGGAAATCAGATTCTGATTTTTGGTGCGCAGATCAATGCTTTTCCCGAGGAGTTCAATAGTTGTTGTAAAAATACCGTCCACTGGCATGGCTGAAATCCTTTCGCGCTATTTCTCTATGCAAGACCTGTACCTCATTGCCAATCAAGAGCTGCCGCGCGGGATTCATCCGGTTCGCAACGATAGCTTTGCCACTATCCGACCGTACCAATTTAATTAATAAACAGGCGCATGAGAATTTCAACGGCCCGAAACACCATTTTTCGTCCGGCCTGCAAAACATCCACCCAGCCGCAGGTCGTGTCGGTATTTTGACAAAGTCATTCGATTGACGTGGGTACACGCGTGTCTGACGGGATCAACGCAGTTAACGCGACGGGCCTTTGATTTCCAGGGAATTGAGAGCTTGTTGCGCCAGCTTCTGCCAGTCGGGATCTTTGCCCTTTTTCGCTACCTGCTCGAAGTAGTCGCGGGCGCGCTCTTTCCTGCCATCGAGGAGGTTAAGTTCGCCAACCTTGTACAAGAGGCCCTCGTTATTCGCATTAGCCGGCAGCTTGATACCCGATTCGAGCAGGCGCAGGGCCCCCTTGCGGTCCCCCGACGCCTCCCGGGCCGAGGCCGCGACGTAATAGGCGTCGGGGATCAGGCGCGCACCCTCGTCCGTGGAACCGTCCCCTGACGCTACGTACAACTCCATTGACTTGGCGGCCTGGGCAAAGGCGTTCAGATTCCACAGCGAGCGGCCGAGGTAGTAGTAGCTCTCCGGCTTCTGCGCCTGTTCACCTTTATTAAGCAGCCACAGGAGGGTATCCTTCACTTCCCGGTATTTTTCTTCGGCATAATACATCCTGGCAAGGCGCTCCATGACCAACCGCACACGGGGATGGCCCGGATATTTCCGCAGGAAGGAGCGCAGTGTTTTTTCGGCAAGAACGGTATCACCCAACAGGTCGGCCTTGTCGGCAATCTGCTCAAGCATGAACGGCGCGCCCGCCGATGCCCATTGACGCTCCAGCAACGAGTTGAAAAATCTGATCAACTCAATGGGACGGCCAGCCTCGTCATATGCCTTGGCAACAGATGGAAGAAAATCAGCCTGTTCGACACAGTCGGACAGATAATCCTGATGTTCTTCCACAAAGCGGATAAGTCCGGGGGCGTCCTTGGCCCAGTCGGTCT
Source organism: Desulfuromonadales bacterium (assembly GCA_015688915.1). Taxonomy (GTDB): domain Bacteria; phylum Desulfobacterota; class Desulfuromonadia; order Geobacterales; family Pseudopelobacteraceae; genus JACPFJ01. The sequence goes on along the minus strand of JAATGX010000247.1, from coordinate 4,314 downwards.
CACGATAGACCTGGGCCGCCAGCACTTCGCGCATGGTCCGGCAGACCGAGGCATACACACCTCGCGGAAATAATTTTTGAAACTCGGTCACCTGGCGAAGCGCCGCTGGCGCCATACCATGAATGGCCTCCAACAGAACCTGCTTGAAGCTGGATTCCTCCCGGATGGTAATGTCTCCGGCCTGCTGGTAAATATCCTGATAGATGTCAATCAGATCGCGATAATTCCATGGGGTGGCGGACAGAAAACGACGATCGGCCAGCCTGAGGCGCGCCAATTGGTTGGCCTTGTTGTCTTTGAAGTTTTCCGCCACCGTGCGATACACGGCGAGCGCCTCCAGGTCATGCCCTTGACGAACCAGAACATCCGCCATTCTGACGAGAAGCGCGGGGGCATAGTTCTTGTCCGCCAACTTGGCGATCAGATGCGCCAGAAGCGTCCGTCCGGCAGCCAGGTCGCCGCTGCGCGCAATGCTGTCGCCATAGTAGAAGGCGACGCCGGGGTTGAAATTCAAATACGCGGGCCATAGCCGTTCGGCCTCGCGGAATGCGGCCAATGCCTGGGGGTATTTCTGAAGCTTGTAGAGGGTCTCGCCGAGGCGGTACAAGGCAAGGGGCTTGATGGGGGTCTGACGAGCGGCAAACTGGGTAAAAATCCCCTCCGCTTCGGAAAGTTGAGCCTTGTAGAGGGCCGCTTCGGCTGCTACGAAAAGCTGCTGGTCATTATCGTCAAGGATGCTTTTCAGAATCTGGCGGTCCGTGGGGAGAAACGGAATTTCCGTTTTGAGGGGCGGGTCGAAATCCCGCACAAGCTTTTCCACGCCACTCCAGATTTTTTCCCTGCCCGAGATATAGGGATGTGGCTGGCCGGCGTTGAATGGTTTTCCCACATCCAGGGTAATGGCAGTGATGCCGTCGAGCCGGGGATCGCGCCACCCGACACCGGGAGCGACCTGGAACGTCATTATCAGGTCCTGTCCACGCCGGGAAAAGATCAATCCGCCGATATTGGGGTCGGAATAGCGTTTGAATTTTCTGAAAAGCGGGCCACCGGTATCATGCATGACGAGACGCAGCCTGTTGCCGGGCAGTGCGGCCAGGGTATAACTCGGCGGATCCTGCAATTTGACGGTGATATGGGTGTAGTCTTTCCTGGGCCGGATGTCTACGCGGTAAACCCGGTTAGGGATGGACGCGTGTGCGGTTGAAACGGCGATCAGCGCGGACAGGAACCCCGCCAGCAGCATGACCGGCAGTGAAGATGCCGGCAGCACGGCCCGTGCCCATTGAGATATGTTTATTGCACAATACATATCACTACCATCCATTGGGAGCCGGGACAGATGCTATACCGGCAACGACGTGCAGAATCTGCGCACCTTTGCCACCAGCTCATCCTCACCGCACGGCTTGATGATAATATCCCTGGCACCGTATTTCAACGCTTTCAGCACGGCCGTCCGCGTCCATCGCTGCGCACTCATGATGATTGGTGGCGGGGCATCCTGACGGATGGCATTGATCTTGATGCAAACCGCAAGTTCACGGTCGTCGGCATCCATCGAACCGATCAGGACCAGCCGCACGTTCCGGCCGGCGAAGAGCTCCTTGATATCCGCGTTCAGTGTCCCCTCAACGACTTCATATCCGGTAAATTCCATCGCCCCGATCATCTGTTGTCGTTCGTCATTATCGTCCTCCAGCACGACGATGCTGTCGGCGCCGGTGTCGGCAGACGCAGTTCCACTGTCGGCCGCTGCCCCTTCCGTTTCAGCGGGTTGCCCACCCTCAACAACCGCGGGCGCCTCTTCCGCGGCTGCAACTACCTCTTCTTCCGGCACCTCGGCCGGGGGATCAAACTGATTGCCGAGTTCAATCGGTATAAGCACGTCCAGATGGTTCAGTTCCTGGCCGGCCATCTCCAGCTTGGAACGAAACATGAGGAATTCCCCTTCGGGAAGCGGCTCATCATCCGTCAACTCATCTACTTCGGGGATAAATTTTTTCTGCGAAAGCAGCTTGAGGTGGGCCTTGTTGGGAAGCTTCTCCTGAAAAACGGTGTTGAACGACCCGTTGATCATGTTGGCGATCTCGGAAAAGGCATCGATATCGTCGTTCTCGATAATGGACAGGCGCTTCTTTTCCTGGATACGGGCCGGCGGAATCCCCAACAGGGTGCTGCTCATCACAATGGCGTCGCGCAGCGAAAATACCAGGTAAAACTGGCCGACATACGCCTCGCGCGACTCGACCCCAACGACGAAACATGAGTCGTCCAGGTCGCTGAAATAGGTTTTTTTAGTGGTTTTGAGTGAGTCGGAGAGGGCAATGGAGAGTTCCTGCCCCAACAGCATGCCGCTCTCTTCACCGGCTTGCTTCAGGGCAGACTCCAGCATCTCATGTAACGTGGTATATCCATCCATTGAAAGTCATCTTCCAGTTCGGATTCGGGTGCGAATTCAACCGTGGCGCCCTGAGTGTCATCATAATGCAAGCAAGCAGATACTGCGTTAATCCTCTTTTTTGAGGGTCAGGCCCACGATGAACCTTTCGTCGTTGATCGTGAAGGGGATAACGACGCAATCGCTGTCGGAAAGGGAGTTCACGGTATAATCGTCACCGGAAATAACCGTGGGGATCGACAGCTTGACGTCCAGGCCCCCCTTTGAGAGCACCTGTTTGACGTTGCCGCCCAACATATTGGCGATCTCACCGATGGCGTCATTGAGATCTTCATTGACTTCTTCACATTCCGTACCAAGCATGCTGGAGGTGATCCTGAGTGCCAGGCTGACCGGGCAGTGAATGGAGATGACTCCGCAATAGGTACCCGCAAAACCGACCATACCCGTTATGCTGCATTTGAACCTGTTTATCGGCTCCCGCAACGGGTAATCATCGGCCGGATCCATCATGACCATCGTGGAAAACACCTCCCGCGTCGCATTGATGACGTACTGGGCTAGCTGCTCCTCACTAAAGGTCGTGGATGCGGCGATGTCGGCGTTAAGGCTCATAAGAGGCCCCCCAGCTTCTCCTGAAGCTGTTCCGGGGTAAAGGGTTTCTTGATACTGTCGCTGGCACCGCTCGACATGGCTTCCTTGATGATCTCCTCGCCCCCTTCGGTGGTGATCATGACAATGGGAACGGTATTGCCGTTGGCCCGTACCTGCTTGATGAACTCGAGGCCGTCCATGTTGGGCATATTGATATCCGACAGGATCAGGTTGACCGACTTGTTGGCGGCAAGGGCATTCAATCCTTCAATACCGTCGCCGGCCTCATAAATGTCATCGACCGGCAGACCCGCCTGCCTGAGTGAGCGCGAAATAATCTTTCGCATGGTAGATGAATCATCAACAATGAGAATGTTTGCCATACCTGAATCCTCCTCTTTCGATATCCACAATGACTGACGGGATGAAATAGATTTACGAATGACGATTAATACCATAAAAATGGCAAAAATCACCCATTTTTTTCGGAGGAACGGGACGCCCCCCGCAGCCGTCGGCCGACTCCGGCGCCGGGACATTCACCCGGCACCCCGGAAACCTACACTCCCGCTATCATTCCTGCCGCGCGAAGCAGGCGGTCCACCTGCTCCGGCCGGCAGGCTTCGCTGTAGAGCCGCAAGACCGGTTCGGTGCCCGACGGCCGGATCAGCAGCCAATCGGCGTTCTCGAAGATGAACTTGAATCCGTCGCTGAAATTGGTGGCCATGACCCGTCGACCGTCGATCTCGGCGGGTGGCGCGGATTTCAGCCGGGCAATGAGCTGCTCCTTGTCAGCGGTCTCAATACGGCGGTCGATGCGGCGATAGAAGAAACGGCCGATTTCGTCCATGGTTTCCTCCAGCAGTCGCCGCAACCCCTTGCCGCTGACCGCCATCGCCTCCAGCAGCAACAGCCCCAGCAGAATGCCGTCCCGTTCCGGGATATGCCCCTTTACGCCGAGCCCGCCCGACTCCTCGCCACCCATGAGAATGTCTTCGCTGAGCATCAATTCGCAAATATGTTTGAAGCCGATCGGCGTCTCGAACAGGGGGAGGTTGTATTTCGCGGCCAACAGGTCGACCATGCGGGTGGTTGAAACGGTCTTGACCACTCCGCCGCTCAGCCGTTTATGTTCGATCAGATGCCGCAGGATGACGGTAAAGATACAATGGGAGGAGAAGAACTCACCGTTCTCGTCCACGGCCCCGATCCGGTCGGCGTCACCGTCCAGCGCCAGCCCGACGGCGTACCTGCCGCTCCGGACCAGCGAGGAGAGTTCCGTGAGGTGTTCACCGATCGGTTCAGGCGGGCGGCCGCCG